>NZ_BKZR01000001.1:0-156304 GCF_008974225.1 Weizmannia acidilactici
TGGGGGTACAATGGAATCTGTCTATAAAACGGATAAAGGCAGAGTAAGGCAGCATAACGAAGACAGTGGGGGAATTTTTAAAAATGCCGAAGGGGATCGTCTTGCCGTCGTTGCGGACGGGATGGGCGGCCACCGCGCGGGTGATATCGCAAGCGGAATGGCAGTGCAGTATTTCAAAGAGGAATTTGAAAAAATCGGGCCGATTGCGGATGCGGAAACTGCTGAGGCGTGGCTTTCCGAAACAATTCGGGATGTGAACACCCGTCTGTTTGAACATGCCGCAAATCACCCGGAATGTGAAGGGATGGGCACGACATTGGTTGCGGCCGTCTGCACCAACCGTTTTATCTCGATTGCCAATATTGGCGACAGCCGCGGCTATATTTTCAATGAAAATGGCTTCCAGCAGCTGACGGAAGACCATTCATTGGTGAATGAACTGGTGAAAACCGGTCAAATTTCCAAAGAAGATGCCGAGAACCATCCCCATAAAAATGTGATCCTGAAGGCGCTCGGAACGGAAGCCGCCATCTCCCCCGACTTAAAAACGATTGTTTTTGAGGAAAATGATTACCTGCTGCTTTGTTCTGACGGGCTGTCGAATAAAGTGCCGACGGAAGTGATGAAAGAAGTGCTGGAGAAAGACCTGCCGCTCGAACGGAAAGCGGAAATGCTGGTGAATGCCGCCAATGAAAACGGCGGGGAAGATAATATCACCATTGCCCTCATGGCGTTTGGCAGGAATGAAGGCGGGTGCGGTTAATGTTAATCGGAAGACGGATCAGCGGCCGCTATAAAGTAAAAAGTCTGATCGGCGGCGGCGGAATGGCAAACGTCTATTTGGCCCGCGATATGATTTTGGACCGTGATGTTGCCGTAAAAGTGCTGCGTCTAGATTGTGCAAATGAACCCGAGTTTATCCAGCGTTTCCACAGGGAAGCCCAGTCGGCGACGAGCCTTGTGCATCCGAATATTGTTAGCATCTATGACATCGGCGAAGAGGACGATTTAAATTATATCGTCATGGAAAATGTGGATGGCATGACGTTAAAACAATACATACAGCAAAACGGGCCGGTTTCCGTTGAAAAAACGCTGGATATCATGGGACAGCTGACAGCGGCGATCTCGCACGCCCACCAGAACCATATCATCCACCGCGATATTAAGCCGCAAAACATTTTAATCAGCCATGACGGGGTCGTCAAAATTACAGATTTCGGCATTGCCATGGCATTGTCGGCAACTTCGATCACCCAGACGAATGCGGTGCTCGGTTCGGTCCATTACCTCTCTCCGGAGCAGGCGCGGGGCGGCATGGCCACTTATAAATCGGATATATACGCGCTCGGCATTGTCATGTTCGAACTATTGACGGGTAGGCTGCCGTTTTCAGGGGAGTCCGCGGTTTCGATTGCTTTAAAGCATTTGCAGAGTGAAACGCCGTCCCCGAAACGATGGAATCCGGACATTCCCCAGAGCGTTGAAAATATTGTTTTAAAGGCAACCGCCAAAGACCCGTTTTACCGGTACAACAGTGCTGATGAGATGGGGGAGGATATCCGGACGGCGCTCAATCCGGAAAGGCTGGATGAACCGAAATTTGAAATTCCGGATGACGATGAGCAGACGAAAATCATGCCGGTCTTTTCCGAAACGGCTGCGGGGCCCGGCCTCAATGACGAAACGATCGTCGTAAACCCTGCTGACGAAAATGAGGAGGAAAAAAAGGAAAGCAAGCGGGACAGGAAGGAAAAGAAACGGAGAAAATGGCCGGTTGTTTTAGGGATCCTTTTCTTTTTTCTCGTGTTAGCGGGGCTGGCAGCTTTGTTTCTGCCGTCGTTTTTAGGACCGAAAACCGTCAGCGTGCCGGATGTGGCAGGGAAAAGTGCCGATGCGGCGGCTGCAGTGCTTGCTGAGCACGGTTTGAAAATCGGGGAAAAACTCAAGGAGACAAGCGAAACAGTACCAAAAGGGCAGATCATCAAAACCGATCCCGGTGCGGGGGAAAAAATAAAAGAAGGCTCGGAAGTATCGCTTTATATCAGCGCCGGTAAAGAGAAGTTTTCACTTTCCGATTATACAGGCAGGCAGTTCAATGACGTTGTCAAGTTGTTAAGCGGGGAGCATTTTAAAGACATCAAAAAAGAAGAAGTGTATGATGACAGTATAGCCGGAACCATTCTCTCACAGGACCCGGCGCCGGATAAAAAAATTGTTCCCGAAGATACGATCATTACATTTACAGTGAGCAAAGGCCCGGAAACCGTAACCGTGCAGGACTTAACCGGTCTTTCAAAATCACAGCTCGACCAGTATGAAAAGGAATCCGGTTTTTCAATTGAAATTTTAGGAAAAGAATATTCGGATACGGTCAAAAAAAACCATGTCATCTCGCAGTCACCGGCAGCCGGAACCGAACTTGAAAAGGGCGCAACCATTAAAGTCACATTCAGCAAAGGCCCGAAAGAACTTCCGCCGAAAACCGTTACAAAAGAAGTCACCATTCCTTATGAGCCGTACAACAGTTCAAGCGAAAAGACAGATGGGGGCAGCTATAACAGCGGCGGTACAACTTCGGGTCAGGGCAGCCAGCCAGACGGTCATACAGGGGATGCAACGGACAATACTACAACAGGCACAACAAATTCAACAACAGCCGACCAGGAAAAAACGAAGCAGGAAGTTCAAATTTACATTGAAGATATGAACCACACGATGTCGGAACCGGCGGAAACTTTCGAGATCACAAAAACGGTCAAAAAACAGTTGGAATTCACGATTGAATACGGGAAAGAAGCCACATACAAAATTGTAAGGAACGGCACCGTCATCACCGAAGAAACGGTTCCTTACCCGAAATAATACGGTACCTGTATATGGGGGATTTCTCTAGTTCCGCCGGCTCCAGTGCAGGCGGCGGAATGATACGATTTTACAATAAGGAAGTGGATGTATGCCGGAAGGAAAAATCTTAAAGGCTTTAAGCGGATTTTACTATGTAGAGGACCGTGAAGACGGAGAAATATACCAATGCAGGGGCAGGGGCGTTTTTAGAAAAAACAAAATCACTCCGCTTGTCGGGGATGATGTGGAATATAAAAAAGAAAACGGTCGCGAAGGGTATATTTTGCAAATCCGTGAAAGGAAAAATGAGCTGGTCCGTCCGCCGATTGCCAATGTCGATCAAGCCATTTTGGTTTTTTCCGCAAAAGAGCCGGATTTTCATACACTGCTGTTGGACCGCTTTTTGGTTTCCGTTGAAGCGAGCCTTGTCCAGCCCGTCATTTTGATTACAAAATACGATTTGCTTAAACCAAATGAAGAAGGGGAGCTGTCGTCGAAGCTTGAAGTCTACCGGAATATCGGCTATCCGGTCGTTTTATCTTCATCTAAAGAACAAACAGGCATCGATGAACTGGCAGCTGAACTGCACGGAAAAATTTCAGTGGTGTGCGGCCAATCGGGGGTTGGAAAAACTTCCATCCTCAACCGGCTCGATCCAAACCTGAACTTAAAAACGAGCCAAATTTCAACGCATCTCGGCAGGGGAAGGCATACAACCCGCCATGTCGAATTGCTGCCGGTTGCAGGCGGCCTTGTGGCGGATACGCCCGGGTTCAGTTCGCTTGATTTCAATGATTTGGAAGCTCCGGATTTGGGAGGTTGCTTTCCGGAAATCAGCGAAAAATCCGGCACATGCAAATTCCGTGGTTGCTTGCATGAAAACGAACCGAATTGCGCGGTCAAAGCGGCTTTAGGCCAAAACGAAATTGCATCTTTCCGGTATAACCATTACATCCAATTTCTTCAGGAAATTAAAAACAGAAAGCCGAGGTATTGACCATGGTGAAAATCGCGCCTTCTATTTTATCTGCAAATTTTGCAAAATTGGGGGAGGAAATAAAAGATGTGGAAACCGGCGGGGCGGACTGGATCCATATTGATGTGATGGACGGACATTTCGTCCCGAACATTACGATGGGCCCGCTCGTAGTCGAAGCGGTCCGTCCGGTCACGAAACTTCCGCTCGATGTCCATTTGATGATTGAAAATCCCGACCAATATTTAGAAGCTTTTGCCAAAGCAGGAGCGGATTATATTTCTGTGCATGCGGAAGCCTGCAGGCATCTTCACCGCACGATCCAACATATCCGGTCCCTAGGGGTAAAGCCGGGCGTCGTGATCAATCCAGCTACGCCGGTGGAATGGATTGCCCCCATTTTGCAGGATGTCGATCTTGTCCTGCTCATGACAGTGAATCCGGGCTTTGGTGGCCAGGCGTTTATCGAATCGGTGGTGCCCAAAATCGCGCAAGTACGCAGCCTTGCAGAAGAGCAGGGGTTGAAGCTTGAAATCGAAGTTGACGGCGGCATTAATCCGGAAACGGCCAAAAAATGTAAACATGCCGGTGCAACGGTGCTTGTAGCGGGCTCCAACGTGTACAAAAGCAAAAGCCGCAAAAAAGCCATCCAAGCTTTAAAATTTGGGCAGTAAGAAAAAGAAATGGGGCTGTCCCAAAAGCCTTTAAAAACCGGGAAAATTCGTGATCGTTAATTTCTGAGACTCCTGCGGGAAGGCTCGCGACGCGTGAGAAAAAGAAGCAAATTTCACGATCATTTAAAACGGGCACCCCTTTTGCCCAGTTTATTTTGGGACTGCCCCTTTTATTTACAAAAGGGGAAGCAGCTATGGAAAAGAAAATTTATATCTTGGCAGGCGGACCGGTGGAAAATGTTCCGGACCTCGGCGAGTATGCAAACGATAAAGAAGCCGTATGGGCCGGCGTTGACAGGGGTGTATTCCATTTGTTGGAGCAAGGCATTATACCCCGGATTGCCTTTGGTGATTTTGATTCCGTTAGTGAAGCAGAATGGATGATGATTAGAAGCCGGCTTGAGAATATCCGGAAGTCCCAGCCGGAAAAAGATGAAACCGATATGGAACTGGCACTCATGTGGGCCATAAGCCAGGAACCGGAGACAATCCGCATTTTCGGGGCAACCGGCGGGCGGGCCGACCATGCTTTTACCAATATACTGCTATTGGCGCATGAAAAATGCCTTCAATTTAAAGGAAAAATTGAAATCATCGACCGAAAGAACGAAATTACCATGCTGAAACCCGGCTCCTATACAATCGAAAAAATGGAGTCCTTCCCGTATGTTTCTTTTCTGCCGATTACGGAAACGGTAGAAAATTTAACATTGAGCGGATTTAAATATCCGCTGCTAAACTGCCGTGTGGAAAGAGGGACAACGCTCTGCGTCAGCAATGAACTTATCCGGGATTTTGGTACTTTTTCTTTTTCTAGCGGCATATTAATGATGGTAAGAAGCCATGATTAACCATTCTTTATCATGAACGAACAGAGCTGTATACTTATCGCATACACATGAATATAATATGCGGGAGACCGGATTGTTATTGTATAGGGGAGGGACACATATGAAATTTTATACAATCAAACTGCCAAAATTTTTAGGCGGGATTGTCAGAGCAATGCTGGGGACTTTTAAAAAAGGGTAATCATAAAAAATCGGCGGATCCGCCGATTTTTTTTGTGGGGTTTTGCCCTTCGAAAAAAAGAAACCGGCCCGGCCGGTTTCTTATCTGGATTGGAAAATTATACACGTTCCACTTTTCCGGATTTCAATGCGCGGGCAGAAACCCAAACGCGTTTAGGTTTACCGTTAACCATGATGCGCACTTTTTGCAGGTTTGCTTTCCAAGTGCGTTTATTTGCGTTCATCGCGTGAGAACGTTTATTGCCCGAAACGGTTTTACGGCCGGTAACCACACATTTTTTCGGCATTTTATTCCCTCCTCCTGTTACGAAGCAGAAATAGAACATATTTATGCTTTCATTACTTCATTTTTCCACATAAAATTACTATAATAATTTATCATATTGAACATCACAATGCAAGAACTGTTCCCCAGCCGGTTCCGTAAAACAGGCGGCGCGCATTTCTGCATGCCGCCCTGTTTTGTGGTAAACTATAACAATACGGGCCGGTTTTTGCTTATTCAACTCCGGCTTTCCATGTTTTCTATCTTATAGTACAATGGCGGTAGCAGCCAAATCCAGTTTGGCACATTGCAGTAAGGGGGAGCGTTATATGCCGATTGAAATGAATACGCGTTACGGTCAAATTGATATATCGAATGAAGTGGTTGCAACGATTGCGGGAGGTGCTGCCATCGACTGTTTCGGTATCGTCGGGATGGCTTCGAAAAACCAGATCAAAGACGGTATCACTGAAATCCTGCGCAAAGAAAACTTCTCGAGGGGCGTTATTGTGCGTCAACAGAATGAAAGAGTAGAAATTGATATGTACATCATTGTGAGCTACGGGACAAAAATTTCCGAGATCGCTCACAATGTCCAGCAAAAAGTTAAATATACGCTCAATAAAATGGTCGGCTTATCGGTTGACGCCATCAACATATACGTTCAGGGTGTCCGCGTGACGAACCCGTAACGAGGAGGAAATTTTTGTGGTTACATCATTGGATGGAAAACGATTTGCAGAAATGATTATACAAGGGGCGAACCACCTGGCGGCAAACGCGAAAACGGTTGATGCCCTGAATGTTTTTCCCGTTCCAGACGGTGATACGGGGACAAACATGAACTTAACTATGACTTCCGGCGCAAAGGAAGTGCAAAAAAATGTCCAGGAGCATATCGGTGCCCTTTCCGCGGCTTTTGCGAAGGGGCTCCTGATGGGGGCAAGGGGCAATTCCGGCGTGATCCTTTCACAGCTTTTCCGCGGATTTTCCAAATCGATTGAAGCAAAAGCGAGCATTTCGGCCATAGAGTTCGCGGAAGCTTTTCAGGCCGGAATCAAGAGCGCTTTTAAAGCAATTATGAAGCCGGTCGAAGGGACGATATTGACCGTTGCAAGAGAAGCAGCAAAAAAAGGCGTGCAAGTAGCCAAAACGGAAAAAGATATCGCCGCCGTGATGGAGGAAATCCTGGATGAAGCGAAGAAGACGTTGAGCCGGACGCCGGAAATGCTACCGGTCTTAAAAGAAGTCGGCGTCGTCGACAGCGGCGGTCAGGGGCTTGTTTTTATTTATGAAGGGTTTCTTGCCGAATTGAAAGGGGAAGAGTTGCCGGATACACCGTCTGCCATCCCGTCAATGGACGAGCTTGTGAGCGCCGAACACCATAAACATGTGCAGGATTTTATGAATACGGAAGATATCAAATACGGGTATTGTACGGAAATTATGGTAAGGCTGAACCGCTCTATACCGGCAGGTAAAGCTTTTTCCGAGGACCGGTTCCGGCAGGATTTAAGCCATTTGGGGGATTCGCTGCTTGTCATTTCCGATGACGATATCGTCAAAGTCCATGTCCATACTGAACGCCCAGGTGATGTCCTGAATTATGGCCAGCAGTACGGCAGTTTAATTAAGTTGAAAGTGGACAATATGCGCGAACAGCACAGCGCGATTGTCGGAGAAACCCAGCATACGCTCGTCAGCGGGAAAAAAGAAGTGAAAAAAGAAAAGCAGGCATACGGGGTCATTACCGTAGCAATGGGGGACGGGATTGCCGAAATGTTTAAAAGTATCGGCGCGGATGTCGTCATTGAAGGCGGACAGACGATGAACCCGAGCACGGAAGATATTTTAAAGGCGATTGAAGAGGCAAATGCAGAACAAATCATCATCCTTCCGAATAACAAAAACGTCGTAATGGCAAGTGAACAGGCTGCCGAATTGGCGGAAGCGAAAGTGGTGGTCGTCCCTTCCAAAACGGTGCCTCAGGGAATGGCGGCGCTTTTGGCGTTCAATCCTTCGCAGCCGCTTGAGAAAAATATGCAAGCAATGGAAGAAGCGCTCGGGCGCGTAAAATCCGGGCAGGTGACGTATGCTGTCAGGGATACGAATATTGACGGGATCTCCATAAAAAAAGACGATTATATGGGTATTTTTGAAGGCAAAATCGTCAAAACAAGTCCGGCATTGCTGGAGGCTTCCAAGCAGCTGCTAGGTCAAATGATTGGTGAAGAGGATGAGATTGTGACGGTCATTTACGGCAAGGATGTCGCCTCCTCCCAGGTGGATGAGCTCGTTTCATATATTGAAAGCCGCTATCCGGATGTGGAAATTGAAGTCCATGATGGCAGGCAGCAGTTATATTCTTTTATTTTTGCAGTGGAGTAGAGAAAAAAACTCCGCGCTGCATAAGAAGGTTTAGGTGTGTGGTAAGGTGAAGTATAAAAGCGTTTTTGATATTATCGGCCCGGTGATGATCGGGCCGTCAAGTTCGCATACAGCCGGCGCCGCCCGCGTCGGCAGGGTGGCAAGGAGTTTATTCGGGCGGCAGCCGAAATGGGCCAACATCCATTTTTACGGTTCGTTTGCGAGCACTTATAAAGGGCACGGGACGGATGTGGCGGTTGTCGGGGGGCTGCTTGATTTTGACACATATGACGAGCGGATCAAATCCTCGCTTGAATTTGCAAAGCAGCTTGGGCTTGCGGTGCAATTTTTCGAGGAAAAAGCGGTCCCCGACCATCCGAATACGGTTAAAATTGAAATTGGTGACGACTCCGGCGATTTGGAGCTTGTCGGCATTTCGATCGGAGGAGGGAAAATCGAAATTATTGAATTAAACGGATTTGAGCTGCGCTTGTCCGGGCATCACCCGGCGATTCTCGTCGTGCATCAGGACCGCTATGGCGCAATTGCGGCAGTGTCCAATATTTTATCGAAACACAAGATCAATATCGGCCATATGGAAGTGTCGCGCAAAGAAGCAGGAAAAATGGCGCTGATGACGATCGAAGTCGACCAGAATCTGGATGATGCCATCGTGGAAGAAATCCAGCGTTTGCCGAATATCTCGCAAGTTGCGAGAGTTGTAGATTAAGGATTGGAATTTTGGCGGTGCCTTTTGCCTGACTGGGCCGGTGTAGGGCGATGGTATCGCTTTCTTTCGGTTTGTAAGGAGGAAAAATATGTTTCGGAACGTTGCTGAGTTGGTGGCATTAGCCGAACAGCAGAACAAAAAAATCTCGGAGATCATGATCGAACAGGAAATAGAAGTGACCGGCAGATCCCGGGAAGAGATTATGAAAAAAATGGAGGAAAATCTGGCCGTTATGGAAAAAGCGGTGGATAAAGGCATTGCCGGCGTCCGCTCCTATTCGGGGCTTACCGGCGGAGATGCCGTTCTCCTGCAAAAATATATTGAGAAAGGAAATTTTTTATCGGGCGAAACGATTTTAGATGCGGTGAGCAAAGCGGTCGCTACCAATGAAGTCAATGGGGCCATGGGTTTGATCTGTGCAACGCCGACTGCCGGTTCCGCCGGTGTTGTCCCGGGAACATTGTTTGCGGTAAAAAACAAACTGAATCCGACGCGTGAGCAGATGGTGCGTTTTTTGTTCACAGCAGGGGCATTCGGTTTCGTTGTTGCCAATAACGCGTTTATTTCTGGCGCAGCCGGCGGATGCCAGGCTGAAGTCGGTTCGGCTGCCGGCATGGCTGCCGCAGCGATCGTCGAAATGGCAGGCGGAACACCGGAGCAAAGCGCGCATGCGATGGCCATTACCTTGAAAAATATGCTAGGCCTCGTTTGCGATCCTGTTGCCGGCCTTGTAGAAGTCCCTTGCGTCAAACGAAATGCGATGGGTGCGGCCAATGCAATGGTCGCGGCTGATATGGCGCTTGCGGGGATTAAAAGCAGGATTCCGTGCGATGAAGTGATTGATGCGATGTACCGTGTCGGGCAAAGGATGCCGGCTGCGCTGAAGGAAACGGCCCAAGGGGGATTGGCGGACACGCCGACAGCAAGGAAATTGGAAGCAAAAATATTCGGCATGCCGCTTGATGTGCATGAATAGCCCGCTGAACCAGCCGGTATCCGTATTAAAAGGCATTGGGGAAGAAACGGAAAACGTCCTCGGGCAGATGGGGATTTATACAGTCGGTGATCTGCTCGGATATTTTCCATTCCGGTATGAAGATTACAGGCTGAAAGATTTGCAGGAAGTACGGCATGACGAAAGGGTGACGGTGGAAGGGAGGGTTCACAGCGAACCTTCTCTTATCTTTTACTCTAGGAAGCGTTCGCGGCTGTCGATGAAAGTGCTTGTCGGGGACTTTTTAATCACTGTTGTATGTTTTAACCAGCCTTTTTTGAAAAAGAAAATCCAAATTCATGATGAAATAACCGTTACCGGAAAATGGGACATACACCGGCAGATGATCACCGCGCAAAGTTTGAAAGCGGGCCCGGCGGAGCGTTCTTCCGGTTTTGAACCTGTTTACTCCGTTAAAGGAAAAATCACTGTGAAAAATTTGCGGAAATATATCAAATCCGCTTTCACGGCGTTCGGCAATGCGATTGAAGACGCCCTGCCGGAAGCCATGCTTGCAAAATATAAATTGCTTCCGAAACGCCGGGCGATGTACGCCATGCATTTCCCTTCTTCGGAACGGGAAGTAAAGATGGCGAGAAGAACAATAGTATATGAAGAATTTTTGGCTTTCCAGCTGAAAATGCAGGCTTTGCGGAAATTTGAGCGCGAGCATTCGCGCGGGCAGGCGGTCCACTATGACCTTCAGAAATTAAGGAATTTCATCGACTCTCTTCCTTTCCGGCTGACGGACGCGCAAAAGCGGGTTGTCAATGAAATTTGCGCTGATATGAAATCTCCGTACCGTATGAACCGGCTTTTGCAGGGTGATGTCGGATCCGGAAAAACGGTTGTGGCGGCGATCGCGCTTTATGCGGCGGTGACGGCAGGCTTCCAGGGGACGCTGATGGTCCCGACCGAAATACTTGCGGAACAGCATGCAGAATCGCTGTATCAACTGCTCGAACCGCACGGCGTTCATGTATCCCTGCTGACGAGTTCGGTAAAAGGAAGACGGAGGAAAGAGCTTTTGGAACAGCTCGGAAACGGCGAAATTGATATTTTGATTGGAACCCATGCATTAATCCGGGAAGATGTTGAATTCCGCCGCCTCGGCCTTGTGATCACGGACGAGCAGCACCGCTTCGGCGTGGAGCAGAGAAGGGTCCTCCGTGAAAAAGGGGTTGACCCCGATGTTTTATTTATGACGGCCACCCCGATTCCGCGGACGCTCGCCATTACAGTGTTCGGTGAAATGGATGTTTCCATCATTGATGAAATGCCGGCGGGAAGGAAAAAAATTGAGACGTACTGGGTCAAACATAACATGCTGGAAAGGGTGCTCGGTTTTGTTGAAAAAGAACTCCGGAAGGGCAGGCAGGCGTACGTCATTTGCCCGCTCATTGAGGAATCGGACAAGCTTGATGTACAAAACGCCATTGATGCTTATACGGTTTTAAATGCTTATTTCGGCGGCAAGTATAAAGCGGGGCTGATGCACGGCCGGCTCCCGGGCGAAGAAAAGGAAGCGGTCATGAAAGCGTTCAGCCGCAACGAAATCCAGATTCTTGTTTCGACGACCGTAGTTGAAGTCGGGGTCAATGTCCCGAATGCAACGATAATGGTAATATACGATGCCGAACGATTCGGCCTTGCCCAGCTCCACCAACTGCGCGGCCGGGTCGGCAGGGGGGACGCGCAATCGTACTGCATTTTGCTTGCCGATCCGAAGACCGACATCGGCAAAGAGCGGATGAAAATCATGACGGAAACCAATAACGGTTTTGTTTTGAGCGAAAAAGACCTTGAACTGCGCGGGCCGGGGGATTTTTTCGGGAAAAAGCAAAGCGGGCTTCCGGAATTTAAAGTTGCCGATATGGTCCATGATTTCCGCGCATTGGAAACGGCCAGGCAAGATGCGCAAAAGCTGATTGATTCGGATGAATTCTGGAAGGCCGCCGAGTACCGGCATTTGCGCCGCCAACTCGAAAAATCCGGGGTGCTTGCAGGGGAAAAACTCGACTAAAGAAGTTTGTTTTTTGCCGGCAATGCGGAAGATGAGGTACAGCCGCCTGTTGGCAAATCTTGCAAACTTCTTTTTCTTTCTATATACTACTGTTAGTACCAAGTCCTAAGTTTTGGATGGTGTTTCTTTTCATGAGAATGCAGAAAAAAGATCGGCAGAGAAGCTTGCAGGAAACAATACGGAAAAATCCTTTCATCACGGATGAAGAGCTGGCGGAAAAATACCATGTCAGCGTACAGACGATCCGCCTCGACCGCATGGAGCTTTCGATTCCGGAACTCCGGGAAAGAATAAAAAATGTAGCCGAGAAGCGATTTGCGGATGAGGTCAAAGCGCTGCCGATCGACGAAGTCATCGGGGAAATTATTGATATTGAACTGGATAAAAGCGCCATCTCCATTTTTGATGTTAAAAAAGAACATGTCTTTAAGCGCAATTCCATCGCCCGCGGCCACCATTTGTTTGCGCAGGCGAATTCGCTTGCCGTTGCCGTAATCGATGAAGAACTTGCGTTAACGGCAAAAGCAAATATCCAGTTTTTGCGGTCCGTAAAAGAAGGCGACCGCGTTGTGGCCAAGGCAAAAGTCGTAAATGTTAATAAAGAAATCGACCGGACTACGGTGCTTGTTGAAAGTTATGTAGGGCATGATCTTGTGTTTAAGGGCGAATTTGAAATGTACCGAAATCATGCCGGAAAAGATGAATAACATGGAAAATGTCGCTCTTCTTGGCGGAAAAGTGTGAACAGGTTAGAAACGGGGCTGAACAGAATGAAATTAGCAATCGATGCAATGGGCGGGGACTATGCCCCGAAAGAAATCGTGCTTGGCATCAACCGGGCGGCAAAAGCGTTTCCGGATATTGAATTTATTCTCTATGGCAATGAAACGAAAATTCGGGAGTATTTGGAAGCCTCCGGGCGCATCACCATTGTCCATACGGATGAAGTGATCGCCGGAACCGATGAACCGGTGCGGTCAGTCCGGCGCAAAAAAAATTCTTCGATGGTCCGCATGGCCCAGGCCGTGAAAGACGGTGAAGCGGATGCGTGCATTTCAGCGGGGAATACGGGCGCTTTAATGGCATCCGGGCTTTTTGTCGTCGGGCGGATCGAAGGCATTGAAAGGCCAGCGCTGTCCCCGGTGCTTCCGACAATGGACGGAAAAGGCTTCGTTATGCTCGATCTCGGTGCAAACGCGGATGCTAAGCCGGAGCATTTGCTGCAGTTTGCCATCATGGGTTCGCTGTATGCCGAAAAAGTAAGGGGCATCGCAAGCCCGCGTGTCGGACTCTTAAATATCGGCACAGAAGAAAAGAAAGGTAATGAATTAACGAAAAAAACGTTCCAGTTGTTAAAAAATGCGGACTTGAATTTTATCGGAAATGTTGAGGCGCGCGACCTGTTGGAACGGCCGGCTGATGTCGTCGTTACGGACGGATTTACCGGCAATATGGTGCTGAAAACGATTGAGGGAACAGCCGGTTCGTTATTTTCTATGATCAAAAAAGTCTTTTTATCCAATATAAAGACGAAGATTGCCGCTGCCATGATCAAATCGGAATTAACGGGCCTGAAAAATATGCTCGACTACTCCGAATACGGCGGATCGGGGTTAATGGGCCTGAATGCGCCGGTCATTAAAGCGCATGGCTCTTCAAATGCCAATGCCATTTACAATGCGGTGCGGCAGGCGCGCGAAATGGTGCAGTCGGACGTTACCGGCAAAATCAAAGCAGCGATCCAATCGCTTAAAATAAACTAAGGATGATGGAGGAAAAAGGATGGGAAAAATTGCGTTTGTCTTTCCGGGGCAGGGTTCCCAAACTGTCGGCATGGGGCAGTCCGTTGCCGATGCAAATGAAAAAGCGGCGGAAGTGTTTAAGAAAGCGGATGAAAAACTCGGATTTGCTTTGACGGATATCATCCAAAACGGGCCGCAGGAAAAACTGACGCACACCGCAAATGCCCAGCCGGCGCTTTTGACGGTCAGCACGGCGATTTTGCAGGTGTTAAAAGATGCCGGCATCACAGCGGATTATACGGCCGGGCACAGCTTGGGCGAGTATTCGGCACTGGTGGCAGCAGGAGCTTTAACGTTTGAAGATGCTGTTTATGCGGTGCGAAAACGCGGCGAATATATGGATGAGGCGTTTCCAAACGGCGCCGGTGCGATGGCGGCCGTGCTCGGGATGGACCGGGGCGCGCTTTCCGAAGCCGCGGACGAAATCACGAAGGAAGGCGAAACGGTCCAATTGGCCAATTTGAACTGCCCCGGCCAGATCGTGATCTCAGGGACGGCGGCCGGCATTGAAAAGGCGGGCGCCCTTGCAAAAGAAAGAGGCGCCAAACGGGTGCTGCCGCTGCAGGTGAGCGGGCCATTCCATTCGAAGCTGATGGAGCCGGCGGCGGAAAAATTCAAAGCGGTGTTGGATCATATCCCAATCCGGGATGCCAAAATTCCTGTTATCGCGAATATCGACGCCGAGCCGGAGACAAACGCGGAAGACATTAAAGTAAAGCTGATCCGACAGCTGTATTCCCCTGTATTATGGGAAGATTCTGTTGTGAAAATGATCAGCCTCGGCGTTGATACGTTTGTTGAAGTCGGCCCCGGAAAAGTGCTTTCCGGTTTAATTCGGAAAATTGACCGCAACGTAAAAACATTCGCTGTTCAGGATATGGAGTCCCTTGAAGCGGCTGTCAATGCATTGCAAAAATAATGGATCAGATAATAGGAGGGAACCCGATGCTGTTAAAAGACAGAGTAGCGCTGATTACCGGCGCATCGCGGGGAATCGGCCGCGAAATCGCGCTTGAGTTTGCTGAAAACGGCGCACATGTTGTCATCAATTATGCCGGCAGCGCCGAAAAAGCTGAAGAAGTTGCCGCTTCCGCCCGCTCGTTCGGCGTTGAAGCGTTAGCCGTTCAAGCAGATGTTTCAAACGAAGCGGAAGTCCAGGGCATGTTCAAGCAGGTGCTTGAAAAGTTCGGAAAAATTGATATTTTGGTGAATAACGCCGGCATTACCCGCGATAATCTATTAATGCGGATGAAAGAATCTGAATGGGATGATGTCATCAATACGAACTTGAAGGGCGTTTTCCTTTGCACAAAAGCGGCCGCGCGTCCGATGATGAAACAGCGGAACGGAAAAATTATCAACATCGCTTCCATTGTTGGCATCAGCGGCAATCCTGGACAGGCCAATTATGTTGCCGCCAAGGCAGGGGTGATCGGCCTTACCAAAACGTCGGCGCGGGAAATGGCAAGCCGTGGCATTACCGTAAACGCGATTGCCCCGGGGTTTATCCAAACCGATATGACGGATAAACTCAATGAAGACATCAAAGAAAGCATGTTAAGCCAAATTCCTCTCTCCCGTTTTGGCGGGCCGGAGGATGTGGCTAAAATTGCCTTGTTTTTGGCAAGCGACTGGTCCGGCTATATCACGGGACAGACCATCCATGTTGACGGTGGAATGGTGATGTAGCGGCGTGCCGCAGCAGAACGGCTTGTTTTCAAGTTTTACTTTATTATTTATGGAAAATCCTCTATAATACCTTGAGGGGAGGTGAACCGTATGGCAGACGTATTAGAACGTGTGACGAAGATCATCGTTGACCGCCTTGGAGTCGAAGAATCCAAAGTTACACTTGATGCGAAATTCAAAGAAGATCTTGGCGCCGATTCACTGGATGTGGTAGAATTGGTGATGGAACTCGAAGATGAATTTGGAATGGAAATTTCAGACGAGGATGCTGAAAAAATTGTAACAGTGGGTGACGCTGTGAATTACATACAGAATCAGCAGTAAGCGTCTTGATGGTAAATGTCCCGCTTTGGTGGCGGGGCATTTTTCTCATTCCGGATGCTTCTTTTTGATTTTTGAAAGTATTCAGGCTGAAACCTGGCGATGGTAAATGCGTAAAAACGCAACTTTTTTGCGCATTTACGACCGTTCGGATTTCAAGAATGCCTTTGCGTTCACGGGCATTTTTCTATACACTTAAGTTAAGCTGAAACTAAAAAGATACGGGTGGTTTAATCATGGCAAAAAAATCAAAACCGGACTATGAATATGTTGCACTTGACCATTTCCGCAAGCTGCAGGACAGCATCCATATC
Source organism: Weizmannia acidilactici (assembly GCF_008974225.1). Lineage (NCBI taxonomy): Bacteria > Bacillati > Bacillota > Bacilli > Caryophanales > Bacillaceae > Heyndrickxia > Weizmannia acidilactici. Next base: position 16,034 of record NZ_BKZR01000001.1, read on the forward strand.
CGTTTTAAAAATCCAGAACTCTTAAAGCAGGCATTTACGCATTCCTCTTATGTTAACGAACATCCGGAAAAGCGGCAGAACGACAATGAAAGACTCGAATTTTTGGGCGATGCCGTGCTGGAACTGACCGTTTCGCACTATTTGTTTAAACGGTTCCCATCGATGACTGAAGGGGAAATGACGAAATTGCGCGCTTCAGTTGTCTGTGAGCCTTCACTTGTTATTTTTGCAAATGAACTGCATTTCGGCGAGTATATTTTTCTTGGAAAAGGAGAAGAAATGACCGGCGGCAGGACGCGCCCAGCACTGTTGGCTGATGTGTTTGAAGCGTTTATCGGGGCATTATTTTTGGACCAGGGCTTGGCGGCAGTCGTTTCACTGCTTGAGAGAATTGTTTTTCCAAAAATTGAGGAGGGCATGTTTTCGCATACGACCGATTACAAAAGCAAATTGCAGGAATATATTCAAAAAACGTCATCCGGCGTTTTGGAATACACGATATTGGATGAACGCGGCCCGGCGCACGACAAGGAATTTGTCTCACGCGTGTCGCTGAATGACGAAGAGCTCGGCACCGGAAAAGGACGTTCCAAAAAAGAGGCGGAGCAACACGCTGCGCAAACGGCTTTATCCAACTTGCGGAAAAAAGAAAAACAGTAAAGAAGTGAAAGAATGGAGGGGGAAGTGATTGTTTCTTAAACGTCTGGATGTGATTGGATTTAAATCTTTTGCAGAACGGATATCGATCGAATTTGTCCCGGGCGTTACAGCGGTTGTCGGGCCGAACGGCAGCGGAAAAAGCAATGTCATTGATGCGGTCCGCTGGGTACTCGGCGAACAATCGGCAAAACACTTGCGCGGCGGGAAAATGGAGGATGTCATTTTTGCCGGCAGCGACGCAAGAAAGCCGTTGAACTTTGCTGAAGTGACGCTGACGCTTGATAACGGGGATCATGCGCTTCCGATCGATTATCAGGAAGTCAGCGTGACGCGGCGGGTCTACCGCTCCGGTGACAGCGAATTTTTCATCAACAAACAGCAATGCCGTTTGAAAGACATTATTGAGCTGTTTATGGATTCGGGCCTTGGAAAAGAAGCGTTTTCCATTATCAGCCAGGGGAAAGTGGAAGAAATCCTGAACAGTAAAGCGGAGGAGCGCCGGACGATTTTCGAGGAGGCTGCCGGTGTTTTAAAATACAAGACCCGCAAGAAAAAAGCTGAGACGAAACTTGCGGAAACGCAGGAAAACTTAAACCGTGTCAGCGATATTCTTTATGAACTCGAAAGCCAGATTGAACCGCTCCAAATCCAGGCGTCGATTGCAAAAGATTACCTGGAACAGAAAGAGGCGTTAAAAAACTATGAAATTGCCGTGATGGTGCACGAAATAGAAGATTTGCATGGCAAATGGGAGTTACTCCAAACGCAGCTTGCGGAACACCGGGACAAGGAAGCCGGGCTTGCTTCCGAAATCCGGAAGCAGGAAGCGCATCTTGAAGAAAAACGCAATCAGCTGGATGCGCTCGATGAATCGATCAGCGCGCTGCAAAATGTGCTGCTGGCCACGACGGAAGAATTGGAAAAACTGGAAGGGCAAAAAGAAGTTTTAAAAGAGCGCAAAAAAAACGCAGGCCAAAACAAAGCGCAGCTTGAAAGAAATATAAAAGAATCCGCGAATACGCTTGAAGCCTTGGCGGCACAAAAGGAAAAGCTTCTGCGGGAAGTCGGGGAGAACGAAAAAGCCGTTGCTTCATTAAGAAACAGCGTAAAGGAAAAACAAGAGCAGCTTGCCCTGCTCAGCACGAATCTGGAAGAAAAAATCGAGTCGCTAAAAAGCGATTACATTGAACTGTTGAACGGGCAGGCAAGTGCGAAAAACGAAAAAAATTATTTGAAACAACAGCTGAAACAATTCGGGCACCGCATCGAGCGTCTTGACGCCGACAACCGGAAATACGTGGAGGAAAGGGAAAAAATCCAAGAGAAGAAAAAAGTGGCGGGAGAGCAGCTTGAAAAGATTCAGCAGGAGTTGGAAGAAGCGGCCGCAGCATTCGTGGAAAAAAAGCGGAAGCTTGAAATATTAAACAACCGTTATCAAAAGCAGGAGTCGAATCTTTATAAGGCATACCAATATTTGCAAAAAGCAAAATCACGAAAAGAAACACTGGAAGAAATGGAAGAGGATTTTACCGGATTTTACCAGGGCGTACGGGAAGTCCTGAAAGCCCGCGGCAAACAGCTGGATGGTATTGAGGGTGCCGTGGCCGAACTGATCCGTGTTCCTTCACAATACGAAAAAGCGATTGAAACGGCTCTGGGCGCTTCGATGCAGCATATTGTCGTGGAGACGGAACATCACGGCCGGCGCGCCATCGCGTTTTTAAAACAGCGCAATGCAGGAAGGGCGACATTTTTGCCGCTCAATATTATGAAGCCGAAAACAATTCCTGCTTCTCAGCTTGCCCCTCTCCAAAACGAGGAAGCGTATATCGGTATTGCCGGGGATATTGTCCAATCCGAAAGCCGTTATCGTACGATTGTTTCTAACCTGCTCGGCAATGTTCTCGTTGTCCGCGACTTGAAAAGCGCAAACCAAATTGCAAAGATGCTCGGTTACCGCTACCGCATCGTAACGCTCGACGGGGATATTGTAAATCCGGGCGGTTCAATGACAGGCGGCGCATCGAAACAGAACGGCACGTCGCTCCTTGGCCGGAAAAGCGAACTGGAAGCATTAAAAGAAAAATTGGCGGATATGGAAGCAAAAACGCTGCAGCTGGAATCGGATGTAAAAGGAATAAAAGCTGAAGCGGCCTGGATGTCGCAGGAACTTGAGGAAACGAGAAAAAATGGGGAGAGTCTCCGGCTCCGGGAGCAGCAGGCAAAATCGGAACTCGAAAGGCTTGAAATCGAAGAAAAAAATATGAATGAGCATCTGCTCGTCTATGATATGGAAAAAGCGGAAGCGGAAGAACAGAATCGTTCAGCACGGAACCGGATCCGCGAACTGGAAGGGATTTTAGCCGAAAACGGGGAAAAAGCCAAAAAACTTGAGTCGGAAATTGAAACGCTGACGGAGAAGAAAAATGATGATTCCACAGCGAGATCGAAGCTCCAGGCTGAATTGAGCGATTTAAAAGCATCACTTGCCGTTAAAATGGAACAATGGGACCGGAACCGCGAAGAACTTGGGCGTCTTGGTGAAAGTATCCGGGAGTGGCGGTCACGCAAAGAAAGTTATGAGGAACAGTACCGCCTGCTGACGGATGAAGAAAGCCGGCACCATATGTCGGAAAGCGAGCTGGTTGAGGCTGCCGAACAAAAAGCGCGCGATAAAAACGACACAATTGAATTTATTTCCATACGCAGGGAAGAAAGGGTACAGCTGCAGGCTGAAATCGAAGACCTTGAACTCGGCATAAAGGAACTAAAACGGCAGCAAAAAGGGTTGCAGCAAGCGATCCAAGACGAAGAAGTAAGGGCAAACCGGCTTGACGTTGAACTGGAAAACCGGCTCAGCCGTCTCCGCGAAGAGTATACGCTCACCTTTGAGGCGGCAAAAGAAGCTTATACGCTTCCGGTTCCGCTTGAAGAAGCGAGGAAAAAAGTGAAACTGATCAAGCTTGCGATTGATGAGCTCGGTACTGTCAATCTCGGCGCTATTGAAGAATACGACCGTATTTCGGAACGCTACCGGTTTTTAAAAGAACAGGAAACCGACCTGCTGGAAGCGAAAGAAACGCTCGACCAGGTCATTACTGAAATGGACGGTGAAATGATCCGGCGCTTTGATGAGACGTTCAAGGCGATCCGGAATGAATTTGAACCGGTATTCAGGGAACTTTTCGGCGGCGGCCGGGCCGACTTAAGGCTGACAGACCCGAAAGACCTTCTGAACACAGGGGTTGAAATTGTTGCACAACCGCCTGGCAAGAAGCTGCAAAATCTCGGTTTACTTTCCGGCGGGGAAAGGGCGCTCACCGCAATTGCCCTGTTGTTTGCGATTTTACGTGTGCGCCCGGTGCCGTTCTGTATTTTGGATGAAGTGGAAGCGGCGCTGGATGAGGCGAATGTATACCGGTTCAGCAAATATTTGAAACAGTTCAGCGAAGAAACGCAGTTTATCGTGATTACGCACAGGAAAGGGACGATGGAAGAAGCCGATGTCCTTTACGGCGTCACGATGCAGGAATCCGGCGTTTCCAAACTTGTTTCGGTAAAACTCGAGGAATCGGCCGATCTTGTCGGCCAAACTTAAGATGTATAAGGAAGTGTGCAAATGAGCTTTTTTAAAAAACTAAAAGAAAAATTCACCCAGTCCACAGATGCGGTGACAGATAAATTTAAAAGCGGATTAACGAAAACGCGAGACAATTTTACGGTGAAAGTGAACAATCTTGTGGCGCGCTACCGGAAAATTGACGAAGACTTCTTTGAAGAACTGGAAGAAATTTTAATCCAGGCGGACGTCGGCTTCCAAACCGTAATGGGGTTGATTGACGAATTGAAAATGGAAGTCAAAAGGAAAAACATTAAGGAACCATCGGAAGTCCAGTCCGCTATTTCCGAAAAACTTGTGGAAATTTATACCGCCGGCGAGAAATCTCCAAACCGGCTCAATATCCAGGAAGGGTCGCTCACGGTTATCCTTTTTGTCGGTGTCAACGGCGTCGGTAAAACGACAACGATCGGCAAGCTTGCCTATATGTTGAAACAGCAAGGGAAAAAAGTGATGATGGCTGCCGGCGATACATTCCGTGCCGGCGCGATCGAACAGCTCGAAGTGTGGGGCGACAGGGTTGGCGTTGAAGTCATTAAGCATACGGAAGGTTCCAACCCGGCCGCCGTCATGTACGATGCCATCCAGGCAGCCAAAGCCCGGAAAGCGGATGTTCTGCTGTGCGATACCGCCGGCCGTCTGCAAAACAAAGTCAATTTAATGAAAGAACTGGAAAAAGTAAAACGCGTGATCGGGCGGGAAATTCCGGGCGCGCCGCATGAAGTGCTGCTTGTTTTGGATGCTACAACCGGGCAGAACGCGATGGTGCAGGCGAAGACGTTTAAAGAAGCGACGGATGTAACAGGGATTGTCCTGACGAAACTGGACGGAACGGCAAAAGGCGGGATTGTGCTCGCGATCCGCAACGAACTCCAAATCCCTGTAAAATTTGTCGGGCTCGGTGAGAAAATGGATGACCTCCAGCCGTTTGATGCCGAAAAATATGTATATGGGCTGTTTTCCGAGTTGATCGAGCAGGAGCATGCGGAAGAAGCTTGAAAACGAATCGTTCCATTGACAAAAAGCAGGAACCTTTGTATTCTAACATTATGTAAAGACATTTCACTTAACAGGGGGAAGAAGCCGTGCTTGAGAAAACAACGAGAATGAACTATTTATATGATTTTTACCAGTCGTTGTTGACTCCAAAGCAGCGCAGCTATATGTCCCTCTATTACCTGGACGATTTTTCGCTTGGCGAAATTGCCGAAGAATATGGGGTGAGCCGCCAGGCGGTTTACGATAATATTAAACGCACTGAACAAATGCTCGAAGAATACGAGAAAAAACTGGGTTTATTTGAAAAGTTCCAGGCGCGCAAGCAAATTTTCCAATCGATGCGGGAAATATTGGGTGATAGCGTCGATCCGGAACTTTTACGCTTACTCGATGCGCTTGAAAAATTGGAATAGGGGGCGTAAAAATGGCATTTGAAGGACTCGCTGAGCGCCTGCAGGGGACAATGCGGAAAATCCGAGGCAAAGGCAAAGTTACGGAAAGCGACGTAAAAGAAATGATGCGGGAAGTCCGCCTCGCGCTTCTGGAAGCGGACGTCAACTTTAAAGTCGTGAAAGATTTTGTAAAAAAAGTGGGTGAACGGGCTGTCGGGAAGGATGTGCTAAAAAGCTTGACGCCGGGGCAGCAGGTCATTAAAATCGTTCAGGAAGAACTAACCAACTTGATGGGCGGGTCACAGAGCCAGATTGCCGTTGCGAAACGCCCGCCGACAGTTATTATGATGGTCGGGCTGCAGGGTGCCGGGAAAACGACAACAACCGGGAAGCTGGCGAACCTGTTGCGGAAAAAATATAACCGCAATCCGTTGCTTGTCGCGGCCGATATATACAGGCCGGCTGCAATTAAACAGCTTGAAACGCTCGGCAAACAACTCGGTATGTCGGTTTTTTCGCTCGGGGATAAGGTCAGCCCGGTGAAAATTGCCGAAGAAGCCATCCAAAAGGCTAAAGAAGACCATCATGATTATGTGATTATCGATACCGCCGGCCGCCTTCATATTGACAGCGAGCTGATGGATGAATTAAAAGGAATCAGGGAACTTGTGCATCCTGATGAGATTTTTCTTGTTGTCGATGCTATGACCGGGCAGGATGCTGTCAATGTCGCGCAAAGCTTTAACGACCAGCTCGGCATTACCGGCGTTATATTGACGAAACTCGACGGTGATACGCGCGGCGGGGCGGCATTGTCTATCCGCGCTGTAACCAATAAACCGATTAAATTTGCCGGGATGGGCGAGAAAATGGATGCGCTCGAGCCGTTCCACCCGGAAAGAATGGCCTCGCGTATTCTTGGCATGGGCGATATCCTTTCGCTCATCGAAAAGGCACAGGAAACGGTTGATGAAGAAAAAGCGCGCGAACTGGAAAAGAAAATGCGCGATTTGTCCTTTACGTTGGAAGACTTTTTGGAGCAGCTTGGCCAGGTGCGCAAAATGGGGCCGCTCGGCGATTTGCTGAAAATGATCCCGGGCGCAAACCGGATTAAAGGGATGGATAATCTCCAGATTGACGAAAAACAGATTACCCATGTCGAAGCGATCATCCAGTCGATGACGAAACAGGAAAAATTGCATCCCGAAATCATCAATGCGAGCCGGAAAAAACGGATCGCGAAAGGTTCCGGCCGCCCGGTGCAGGAAGTAAACCGGCTTTTAAAGCAGTTTGAAGAAATGAAAAAGATGATGAAGCAAATGCAGGGGCTGACGCAGAAAGGCAGAAAAAAAGGCTTTAGGTTCCCGTTTATGTAAGAAAAATATGGTGTTAAGAAAAAAGACTTTACACCATGTTGTTTTTTTGATATGATACTGTCTTGTGAGAAACTTAATCGGAGGTGCTATTTTTAATGGCAGTTAAAATTCGTTTAAAACGCATGGGTGCGAAAAAATCCCCATTTTACCGTATCGTTGTAGCTGATTCCCGCTCACCGCGAGATGGCCGTTTCATTGAAACAGTAGGAACGTACAACCCGGTTACAGATCCTGCCGAAGTAAAAATTGATGAAGAACTTGCACTCAAATGGTTGAAAAACGGTGCGCAGCCGTCTGATACGGTACGCAACTTGTTCTCGAAGCAAGGGATTATGGAAAAATTCCATAACGAAAAATACGTCAAATAATCGTGGGCAATATGGATGAATTAATCTTGGCGATCGTCAGACCTATTGTCGGCCATCCGGATGATGTACGGGTGGAATGGAATGAAGAGGAAACAGAAACCATTTACCGGCTGTTTGTCCACCCGGATGACATCGGTAAGGTAATCGGCAAAAAAGGGCGCACCGCAAAAGCCATCCGAACGGTCGTTTATGCTGCGGCCGGCGCGCATGGACATAAGAAAATCCATCTCGAAATTGCCGATTAAAAAACAGACTTGTGATAGAACACCGGAGAAAGGGAGGAGTATGCCTCCCTTTTTACATAACTTCTTTTGAAAAAGCTTGCACAAAAAACTGATTTACATACTCCTTTCCGGCTGCTTTCTTTTCTGTCGGCCTTATCTGATACAGGCAACCCGTACTGGACGTGGTACAGTTTTATGGAACAAAGACTCTTTTAAGTGATAAATCGATTAGCCAAAGGGGGCGGGAAAATTTGAAAATTCTTCAGAAAGTCACGGTAAAGCAAATCCTTACCGAAAAGAGCAAGGAAGCGTTGCTGAGTACATACCGACAAACAAAACAGCAGCTGCAGAAAGAATGCGACCAGCTGCGGTTTGAATCGAAAAGGCTGGAAAAAACAAAAAAGTACTCCGGAACGAGCTTAAAAATGCATTTTGAGAAAGAAATCAACAGCAGGCAGGAAAAAATAAAGCTTGTCGATTTCCAAATCGAACAGCTGCTTTTGCTGCCGCTCGGTACGGAACTGAAAGAAACAGAAATCCAGGCCGTCGTGGATATCCATGAAGGCGATGATTGGGACGCGGTGTCAAAAGAAAAAACGATTATCGTAAAAGATGGCATCATCCACGAAATTCGCGAGAGGTGAGAACATGGCACAATGGTTTAACGTCGGAAAAATTGTCAACACACACGGCATCCGCGGAGAAGTGCGGGTCATATCGATGACGGATTTCAGGGAGGAACGCTACAAACCCGGCAATACGCTTTATTTATTCCTTCCCGGCGAAAAGGAGCCGCTCAAGCTACAAATTGAGTTGAGCCGCCCACATAAGCAATTTGATTTGCTCAAATTTGAAGGGTATGATTCGATTCAGGAAGTCGAGAAATGGAAAGACGGCATTTTGAAAGTTTCTGAAGAACAGCTGGGGGAGCTCGGCGAAAACGAGTATTATTTCCATGAAATCATCGGATGTGAAGTTTGGACTGTTGCAGGTGACAAAGTTGGTGTCGTCAAAGAAATTTTAACGCCGGGTGCAAATGATGTCTGGGTTGTGCAGGCGGAACACCAAAAAGAGTATTTGATCCCTTTTATAGAAGATGTGGTAAAAGAAGTGGATCCTGCTGAAAAAAGAATTGTGATTGAACCAATGGAAGGTTTGCTGTCATGAAAATCGATATTTTAACGCTATTTCCGGAAATGTTTGAAGGCGTTCTCGGTTCTTCCATTTTGAAAAAAGCAAGCGAAAAAGGGATTGCTAGCTATCATCTTATAAACTTCCGCGAATACAGCGACAATAAGCATAAAACAGTCGACGACTACCCGTACGGTGGCGGCGCGGGCATGGTGCTGAAGCCACAGCCTGTTTTCGATGCGGTTGAAGATCTTTTGAAAAAAGAGGACGGAAGGAAACCGCGCATTATTCTGCTCTGCCCCCAAGGCGAAACATACACACAAAAAAAAGCGGAGGAATTTGCAAAAGAAGAGCATCTTGTCTTTATTTGCGGCCATTACGAAGGCTATGATGAACGGATCCGGGGACATCTTGTGACAGATGAAATTTCAATCGGTGACTATGTGTTAACCGGCGGGGAGCTCGGCGCCATGGTGATGATCGACAGCATTGTCCGCCTTCTTCCGGGTGTGTTGGGCAATGAAGAATCGCCTGTTACGGATTCGTTTTCGACCGGGCTTTTGGAATATCCGCACTATACGCGGCCGGCCGATTTCCGCGGCATGAAGGTCCCGGATGTGCTGCTGTCAGGCAACCATAAGCTGATTGAAGAATGGCGCGAAAAGCAGTCCTTGTACAGAACATATACGAGAAGGCCGGATTTATTGCGCAGTTATCCGCTTTCTGAAAAGCAAAAAGCATGGCTGAAAGAATGGGAAGAAAGCCGCGATTAGCTGTTGCAATCACAAGGCGTTTATGCTATGATTTCACTTGTGGTTTGTTGCTGCAAACCACCGTAAAACGATGTTCCGCTGCAAAATGTTAAAAGGTTTGCAAGAGCATCTGTTGGAAGGAGTTGAATACGATGCACAATATTATTGATGAAATTACAAAAGATCAACTTCGCACTGATCTTCCTGATTTCCGCCCGGGTGATACGGTTCGCGTGCATGTAAAAGTTATTGAAGGCTCCCGCGAACGTATCCAGGTTTTTGAAGGTGTTGTGATCAAACGCCGCGGCGGCGGGATCAGCGAAACATTTACGGTACGGAAAGTTTCTTATGGTGTAGGCGTTGAACGTACATTCCCTCTCCATACACCTAAAATTGCGAAGATTGAAGTCGTGCGTCGCGGTAAAGTTCGCCGTGCGAAACTTTACTACCTGCGTAATCTGCGCGGTAAAGCCGCCCGTATTAAAGAAATCCGCTGATGCAGCAATGACAGGTTCGAAAAGGGGCTCCTTCCAAAGGCCCCTTTTCTTCATATTATACAAAATTTCCGTGCGGTTTTTAATGGCTATGGTCATCGCAAAACCCGATTTTAAAACATGATTCAAACCAGTTATAATGCAATATGATAATAAGGAATACACGCGATGGAAACTTGTATTGATGAGGCGGTGTGAGAATGGCAAAACAGAAACAACCGAAAAATGAGCTTTGGGAATGGGTGAAGGCGCTGCTGATTGCCGTGGCACTTGCCGGGATTCTCCGCTACTTTTTCTTTGCCCCGATCATTGTCGACGGCTCTTCCATGATGCCGACATTGAAAAACGGGGACCGGATGATTGTCAATAAGCTCGGAACGCCGAAACGTTTTGATATAGTCGTTTTCCATGCTCCCGAAGGCAAGGATTATATAAAAAGGGTCATCGGGCTGCCCGGCGACCGGATTGAATATAAGAATGACGTCTTGTACATTAATGGAAAAGCATATAAAGAGCCTTACCTTGACAAGTATAAAAAAGCGGTTGCCGACGGACCACTGACGGAAGATTTTACGTTAAAAGACATCATTGGCAGGGACACCGTGCCGAAGGGCCAAATCTTTGTCATGGGCGATAACCGTCGCTACAGCAAAGACAGCCGCCAGATTGGCACGATTCCGCTGAGCAAAGTCGTCGGCGAAACCAATTTCGTTTACTGGCCGCTGAAAGATGCCCATGTTGTCAATCATTAGACATTTCAATGGCTGTCTGGGGTCAGGGCCGTTATAAGCGGAAGAACGAGAGATTTGGAGTTGACACACGATGGCAATACAATGGTTTCCGGGGCATATGGCCAAGGCAAGGAGAGAAGTTTCCGAAAAATTGAAGCTGGTGGATATCATCTTTGAATTGCTTGATGCCAGAATCCCCGTTTCATCTGCAAACCCGATGCTCGATGAAATCATCCAGCAAAAGCCGCGTATCAAACTATTGAACAAAGCGGATATGGCGGATCCCATAATGACATCCCGCTGGCTTGACAAGTTTTCGGGCGAAAACACATCTGTGCTGGCCATTGATGCGCAAAGCGGAAAGGGCCTGGACAAGATGGTGAAACTCGCTGAACAAATTTTGCAGCCAAAGTGGGAGAGAAAGCGTGCGAAGGGCATTAAACCGCGTGCAATCAGGGCGATGATTGTCGGGATTCCAAATGTCGGAAAATCGACCTTGATTAACAGGCTTGCCGGAAAAAACATCGCAAAAACCGGCAATACACCCGGTGTCACAAAAGCGCAGGCTTGGATAAAAGTCGGCAAATCGATGGAACTGTTGGACACGCCGGGTATCCTATGGCCGAAGTTTGAAGATGAAGAAGTCGGTTACAAGCTTGCTCTGACCGGTGCGATTAAGGATACGATTCTCAATCTGCAGGATGTCGCGGTATTCAGTCTCCGCTTTCTTGAGGCACATTACACTGAAGCCTTAAAGGCGCGTTACAAGCTGGATGAGATCCCTGAAGATATCGTTGCGCTTTTTGACCATATCGGGCGCCTGCGCGGGTGCTTAAGAGCCGGGGGGGAAATTGATTACGACAAAACGGCTGATATCATCATCCGCGATATCCGCGGGCAAAAGCTCGGTCCTTTGACATTCGATACATTGTAAGCTCTCCCCTTTTCTGGAGGGCTTATTTTTTTAAGGGGTGGATGAAAGTGAAAATCAGTGAAATTGAAGAACGGCTTGCGGTTGTCAAAGACCCGGACAATCCGTTTATATTGGCCTTGCAAAAAGACGGGAGGAAAGGCGCACAAGAAGCACTTGAAAAATGGAAGAGAAAATTAGAAAAAGAGCATCAGGCGCTTGAAAAGTTCCGGGAAATGATGCGCTATGAAAATGCATTGCGACTGGAAGGGTATCGCCTGATCGCCGGCATTGACGAAGCGGGAAGGGGGCCGCTTGCCGGGCCGGTCGTGGCGGCGGCGGTCATCCTCCCAGAGGATTTTTATCTGGCCGGCTTGAACGACTCTAAGCAGCTGTCCGGAAAGCAGAGGGAAAAGTATTATTCCGCAATTTGTGAAAAAGCCGGCTATATTGGGGTTGGAATTGTGGATGCGGATGAAATTGATAAAATCAATATTTACAAGGCAGCCAAAAAAGCGATGATGCTGGCTGTGGAAAACTTGCTGGAAAAACCAGACCATTTGCTGATCGATGCGATGGAAATTCCTGCCCCTTATCCGCAAACTTCCATAATAAAAGGCGATGCAAAGAGCGTTTCAATTGCGGCCGCATCCATCATCGCCAAAGTGACAAGGGACCGTTTGATGCAGGAAATGGATAAAAAATACCCTGAATACGGATTTGCCAAAAATATGGGGTACGGGACGAAAGAGCATTTGGAAGCCCTGAAACGGCACGGACCATGCCCAATACATAGAAAAACGTTTGCACCGGTTAAAAATTGGCCGGCATTTTGACGATAACAAATATAGAAAAAATGAGACAGTTATAAGGCAGGGGGCATATATGCAATTTTCTTCCATTACGGAGCAGGCCCTTTCCGCGCTTTCCGGCTCAAAAATCCGCGCATTTGAATTTAAAACGGGACAGATTTTTTTCGGCACCATTCAAAAACTGTTTCCGAATGATACGGCTCTAGTGCAGGCAGGCGGGCGCACTTTTGCCGCCAAACTTCAAATTCCGCTTGAAACCGGGAAAGGCTACTGGTTCCAAACTGTTTCAACGGAAGGCGGCATACAGTTGAAAATGCTTGCCGCGGAAGATGCCGCAGCAGGCTCACACGAAAAAGCCCTATTAACGCAAATGCAGTTGCCTTCCGAAAAAACATACCAATCCCTTGTTTCCTATTTGGCAGAACGGGGCATCCCGTTTACGAAAAACATGGCCGTTAAAATCGGCGGCTGGCTGAAACAGGTGCCGGACCTTGAAAAAGGATTAGAAGCAGCGGGTTTTATGTTGTCAAAAGACCTTCCTGTAACAAAAAGAATACTTACCGCTCTTCTTTCGGCCGGGCAGGGCGAGCCGGCAACAAACCTCCTGAACCGTCTGCAGGCGGCGCTCGGGGCGGAACATCCAACACCGCTCGTCCAACAGCTGTTAAGCAGCCTTCAGGATCTTCAAATGACGGGCGGGGATCACGTGACAGGCGATATGTTGCGTGCGCAAATCCAGGAGACGGTACAGAAATTAGGGATTTTTTACGAAGGCAGAATTTTGCAAAACGATGGGCTGACAAAACAAAGCGAACTGCCTTTAAAGGCGCTTCTTGTTGAATTTCTGCAAAAAGAAGGCGGTTCCCCAGAAGCAAAAGAAATTGCGGACCAAATTATACAGAAAATGAACGGCCAGCAGCTGCTTTCTGTCCCGGATGCAGCGGTCCAGCACATCTGGATGGAAATCCCGCTGTCTTTTCCTCATTTTCAAACAAACGCGGTGATGCAGTGGTCGGGCAGGCAGAAAAAAAACGGAAAAATTGACAGCGATTATTGTAAAATCATTTTTTATTTGAATTTGCAGTTTTTAAAAGAAACATTGGTGGAGATGAATGTGCAGAACCGTGTTGTCACGGTTCAAGTTGCAAGCGCCAAAGAAGATTTGCAGGCGGTTTGTGCGCCGTTTGTCCCCGCATTAAAGGAAGGGCTGGATGAACTCAATTATAAGCTGTCCGGCGTGCATTTCCGGACAGTGAAGGGAAAAAGCGTGCGGAATGCGGCATATCAGGCGGATTCTTCCTATAAAGGGGTGGATATACGGATATGAACGGAAAAGAGAAAGAGATAAGAGAAGCCGTTGCGCTCCAATACCGGTCGGAAATTCATTCTGCGCCGGTTGTAAAGGCGAAAGGAAAAGGCGAAGTTGCCGAGCGGATCATCGAAAAAGCACTCGAAGCAAATGTCCCGATACAAAAAGACCGGGATCTGGTTGCGTTGCTCGGGCAGCTCAATATTAATGAAACGATACCGGAAGAACTTTATGCTGCCGTTGCCGAGGTGTTTGCGTTTATTTATAGGCTTGACCAATCTTTTGAAAACGAACAAAAAAATATTTTTAAATAATAATAGCGGTTTCAGTTCATTATGGTAGACATATTTTCTGATGTTTATTAAAATGAAAGCGCAGTTAATTTTTTGAACAGTTTGATAGGAGGATGGAACATGAATATTCACGAGTATCAAGGCAAAGAGATCCTCAGAAAATATGGGGTTTCTGTGCCGAAAGGGAAAGTTGCCTTCACCGTGGATGAAGCGGTGGAAGCGGCGAAAGCACTCGGTACAGAGGTATGTGTTGTAAAAGCGCAAATCCATGCCGGCGGCCGCGGAAAAGCGGGCGGCGTCAAAGTAGCGAAAAATTTGGATGAAGTTCGTACATACGCGCAGGAGCTGCTTGGGAAAACGCTTGTTACGCATCAAACAGGCCCAGAAGGAAAAGAAGTGAAACGTCTGTTGATTGAAGAAGGATGCGATATCCAAAAAGAATACTATGTCGGCCTTGTGCTGGACCGCGCTTCTTCAAGGGTTGTGCTGATGGCGTCTGAAGAAGGCGGGACGGAAATCGAAGAAGTGGCGGCCAAAACACCGGAAAAGATTTTCAAGGAAACGATCGATCCGGCAGTCGGACTGTTGCCGTTCCAAGCGCGCCGCATTGCTTTCAATATCAATATTCCTGCTAAACTTGTAAACCAAGCTGTTAAATTCATGATGGGCTTGTACCAAGTATTTGTTGAAAAAGACTGCTCGATTGCGGAAATCAACCCGCTTGTCGTGACTGGCGACGGGAAAGTCATGGCGCTCGATGCCAAATTGAATTTCGATTCAAACGGATTGTACCGCCAGCAGGATATTTTGGAATATCGTGATTTGGATGAAGAAGACCCGAAAGAAGTTGAAGCATCGAAATACGATTTGAGCTATGTCGCTCTTGACGGGAATATCGGATGTATGGTAAACGGCGCCGGCCTTGCGATGGCGACGATGGACATTATTAAATATTACGGCGGCGACCCTGCCAACTTCCTGGATGTCGGCGGCGGCGCAACAGAAGAAAAAGTTACGGAAGCGTTTAAAATTATTCTTTCCGATGAAAAAGTAAAAGGGATTTTCGTCAATATTTTCGGCGGCATCATGAAATGTGATGTTATCGCGGCCGGTGTGGTTGCGGCTACGAAACAGGTAGGCCTTGACATTCCGCTCGTTGTCCGTCTGGAAGGGACGAATGTTGAACTCGGAAAGAAAATTTTAAATGAATCGGGGCTTAAAATTGTTGCGGCCGAATCGATGGCGGACGGCGCGCAAAAAATTGTTGAACTCGTAAGCTGATTCAATGCGCATGTCAGTGTTATGAATACGAACAAACATTCTTGAATAAAGAAGGCAGGGGAAAAAAGTGAGTATTTATGTAAATAAAGATACAAAAGTCATTGTTCAAGGAATTACGGGGAAAACAGCGCTTTTCCATACGAAACAATGCCTGGAGTACGGCACAAAAATTGTCGGCGGGACTTCTCCGGGAAAAGGTGGAACAGAAGTGGAAGGCGTACCGGTTTTTAACACGGTGGAAGAAGCTGTAAAAGCGACAGGCGCCACCGTATCGGTCATTTTCGTCCCGGCCCCGTTTGCGGCGGATGCCATTATGGAAGCTGTCGATGCGGAACTCGACCTTGTCATCTGCATCACAGAGCATATTCCAGTTTTGGATATGGTCAAAGTGAAACGTTACATGGAAGGGAAGAAAACCCGCCTGATCGGCCCGAACTGCCCTGGCATCATCACGCCTGATGAATGTAAAATCGGCATCATGCCTGGTTACATCCATAAAAAAGGCCATGTCGGCGTTGTCTCCCGCTCCGGCACGTTGACTTATGAAGCTGTCCATCAGCTCACCCAGGCGGGCATCGGCCAGTCCAATGCGATCGGAATCGGCGGCGACCCAGTTAACGGGACAAACTTTATTGATGTTTTGAAAGAATTTAACAACGACCCGGATACGGAAGCTGTCATCATGATCGGCGAAATTGGTGGAACGGCGGAAGAAGAAGCGGCACGCTGGATCAAGGCAAACATGAAGAAACCTGTCGTCGGCTTTATCGGCGGTGTTACAGCACCTCCAGGAAAACGGATGGGCCATGCCGGCGCGATCATTTCCGGCGGCAAAGGGACCGCAGCCGAAAAAATCCGCACGATGAATGAATGTGGCATCCAGGTGGCGGAAACACCAGCTGTCATTGGCGAAACACTGATCCGCGTCCTCAAAGAAAGAGGTTTATACGAAAAATGTAAAAACCTATAATGCCGTGTAAATAAACCGGACCGGATCCGGCCATGCGATGCTGTAAAACGTGCCGGCCGGGTCTATTCGGTTTATGTTTTTTCGGCTAAAGCCGTTTTTATAGGAAGCGAGGAGTGATATGGAACCACTAAAAATAAAGTATATCCATTTGGACCATTGCCGGGGATTAAGCCTTAGGCAAAAAATGCACATTCTACAATTTGACCCGCAGCTTGAAAAACTCTACCGGATGCCCCGCGAAGCCCTCCGCACGCTGCTCCGCATGAATCGTAACGCTTTCGACACTTTTTATAATGATCTCCATCATCTTGAACTCAAACCATATTTAGCGCTTTATAAAAAGAAAGGAATCCGGGCCACCGCAGCCTTTGAACCGGAATATCCCGCGCTGTTAAAAGAAACGTACGAGCCGCCTATTGTATTATACTCCATGGGGGATATTTCTTTATTGAAACGCAGGTGCCTCGCAGTTGTCGGTTCAAGAAAGTCCGGTACCTATGCCGAAAAAGTGGTGGACCGGTTATTTCCGGACCTGATCGAAAAAAATTTTGTCATTGTCAGCGGGCTGGCCAAGGGAGCTGATACAATCGCCCACCGAGCCGCCATGAAATTCGGCGGAAAAACGATTGCAGTCTTGGGCAGCGGGTTTTTTCATATTTATCCGCGGGGAAATACAGTGCTGGCTGAAAAGATCAAGCAGAATCATTTGCTGTTGTCCGAATACCCCCCTTTTACACGCCCGCAAAAATGGCATTTTCCGGAACGAAACCGGATCATTAGCGGCATTTCCGAAGGGGTGGTGGTCATCCAGGCGGAAAGGCGGAGCGGCTCGCTGATCACCGCTGATTTTGCGCTTCAGGAGGGACGGGAAGTATTCAGCATACCCGGAAACGTTTTGGACAGCCTGTCGGAAGGCACAAACCATTTAATCCAGCAGGGAGCGAAACTTGTGGCTAACAGCTCCGATATTTTGGAAGAACTGCGCATCTGAAAAAAATTTCCCTGTATCGGGGTACAAAGGGCAAATTGTAAATAAAAATTCATAAATGGATGAAGAATTTTCCATTTCGATGAAAAAACTCATGATTTTTGGATATGATGTATATAAAATAGAGAAAGAAAAGATAAAATATTACAAATGAAACCGTTTGCCATATTTGTTTTTTTGCGACAACGCTGTTAAAATTGACAAATGCGGGCTTCAAGGCTAATATTTACAAATGATTTTAAGTTGACTCTATTAAATTTCATTGTTGGTGGCAGCCCATTTCCGGGACTTCGTCATAAAGTCCCGCGGGATAGACATGTGCGAAGCGGATTTCGTGGTCATCAACATTGTTTTACGAACACAACCTTTAAGTTAAAAAACAGAAATACGCGTAAAGTTGTTGCAAAGAGAGGGTATATGCTCTCCGGGGAGGATTTTGAATGTCAGACTACTTAGTAATTGTGGAATCACCCGCAAAAGCGAAAACCATTGAAAAATATTTGGGAAAAAAATATAGAGTGAAAGCTTCCATGGGGCATGTACGCGATTTGCCGAAAAGCCAAATGGGGGTCAATATTGAGAACCATTTTGAACCGAAATATATTACGATAAGGGGAAAAGGCCCTGTATTAAAAGAATTGAAGAGCGCGGCCAAAAAAGCAAAGAAAGTTTATCTGGCGGCCGACCCTGACCGCGAAGGGGAAGCGATCGCATGGCATCTGGCCAACAGCCTTGATCTTGATGTCAATTCGGACTGCCGCGTTGTGTTTAACGAAATTACAAAAGATGCGATCATAGAATCTTTCAAACATCCGCGCCCGATCAATATGGATCTGGTGGACGCGCAACAGGCAAGAAGGATACTGGACCGTTTAGTCGGTTACAACATCAGCCCGCTTTTATGGAAAAAAGTGAAAAAAGGATTGAGCGCGGGTAGAGTGCAATCCGTTGCAGTCCGTCTGATCATTGACCGCGAGAATGAGATCAAATCATTTGTTCCGGAAGAATACTGGACGATCACGGGCACATTCAAAAAAGGGAAAGATACGTTCCAGGCTTCCTTTTACGGAGTGGACGGCGAAAAAATGCCGCTCAAATCTGAAGAAGATGTAAAAAAAATACTTGGCATGATCAAAAACGACCAGTTTACCGTCACATCTTTAACCCATAAAGAGAAGAAACGAAATCCGGCGCCGCCGTTTACGACTTCATCTTTACAGCAGGAAGCCGCCCGTAAAATCAACTTCAGGGCAAAGAAAACGATGATGGTGGCCCAACAGCTGTATGAAGGGATTGATCTCGGAAAAGAAGGGAGTGTCGGGCTGATCACTTATATGAGGACTGACTCGACCCGTATATCGGAAATTGCAAAAGCAGAAGCTAAGCAATATATTTCTGGAAAATTTGGGGAAAAGTATTTGCGTCAGGAAGAAAGGAAAGAGAAAAAACAGGCCAACGCCCAGGATGCACACGAAGGGATCCGGCCGACGAGCATTTTCCGCGATCCGGTTTCGGTAAAACAATACCTTAGCAGGGACCAGTATAAATTATATAAATTGATCTGGGAACGTTTTACGGCAAGCCAAATGTCGCCTGCTGTGCTGGATACAATGAGTGTGACCCTCACAAACGGAACGGTTGTATTCCGCGCTTCCGGTTCGAAAATCAACTTCCCCGGTTTTATGAAAGTATATGTGGAAGGAACCGACGACCAGCAGGAAGAAGGGGAAAGTTATTTGCCGCATTTGGAAAACGGCGATACCATTTCTTCTGAAAACATCGAACCGAAACAGCATTTTACACAGCCACCTCCGCGCTATACGGAAGCGCGTCTCGTAAAAACGCTGGAGGAGCTCGGTATCGGAAGGCCGTCCACTTATGCGCCAACGCTTGATACAATCCAAAAGCGCGGGTATGTTGCCCTTGAAAACAAACGATTCGTACCGACTGAGCTT
The DNA here is from genome assembly GCF_008974225.1 of Weizmannia acidilactici. NCBI lineage: Bacteria > Bacillati > Bacillota > Bacilli > Caryophanales > Bacillaceae > Heyndrickxia > Weizmannia acidilactici. The sequence continues at coordinate 35,298 of NZ_BKZR01000001.1, forward strand.
GGTGAGATCGTGCTGGAACTGATCAAGGAATTTTTTCCGGAAATTATCGATGTTGAATTTACTGCGGAAATGGAAAAAGACCTTGACGGTATTGAAGAAGGAAAAGTTGCCTGGGTCAAAATCATTGATGAGTTTTATAAGAATTTCGAGGTTAGTTTGAAAAAAGCCGAAGCTGAGATGGAAAAAGTTGAAATCAAGGATGAAGAAACCGGGGAGATGTGCGAGCTGTGCGGAAACCCGATGGTGTATAAGATGGGGCGCTACGGCAAATTTATGGCTTGCAGTAATTTCCCGGAATGCCGCAATACAAAGCCAATTGTCAAAAAAATCGGAGTGGCGTGCCCGAAATGCGGAAAAGGCGAAATCATTGAAAGAAAAACGAAAAAGAACCGTATTTTTTACGGTTGTGACCGTTATCCGGAGTGCGATTTCGTTTCTTGGGATAAGCCGGTCGGCAGAAAATGCCCGAAATGCTGTGAAATGCTCGTGGAGAAAAAACTGAAAAAAGGCACGCAGATCCAGTGCGTTAATTGTGATTATAAAGAACAATCGGTGGAATAAAAATGGCTGCACCACTTTATATTTTTGGGTTTTTGCCGAATCATAAAGGGAATGCACGATTTCAGGACATTTCCTAACTGACGAAAATGTTTTATACGGGGGAACGGGCCTGAAAGTCCGCTCCCCTGCCACGGTAAAATCGTTGCATAATCAACTGGGGAGTCTATAAAAAAGAAAATTTAAATTTTTACGAGAAAATATAACTTATTCTTTTACTTCTTGTGCATCCTGGTGTAAAATGCTAGAGGGCAAAGATGACAAAAAACGACATAATCACCTAAAAGTAGACGCCAAGGGCTTGCAGCGGGGTGTTTAAATGCCGTTCCGAATCCTGCAAAGGGCTTTTGTAGGTATGTTTCATATGTATCTTAGATAATTCAAAACTTTGTGAAAAATTTGTAACATTTGTTGCAATCCCGGTGCAAAGTATGTTATGATTTAATCGCCCTTGTGAGGTGTTAAACAGATGAATGGTGAACTGTCCGGCTATTTGCATTCTTTTATGGAGTACATGCAGGTTGAAAAAAACTTTTCGACGTACACCGTCCGTTATTATCGCCAGGATTTGGAAGATTTTTTTGCGTTTATGTCCGAACAGGGAATTGCCTCGCTGGATGAAGTCGTATATCCGGACGGGAGGCTGTATTTAACGAAACTTTACGAGCGCCAATACAGCCGGGCAAGCGTAGCGAGAAAAATATCGAGCATCCGCAGTTTTTTTAAATTTCTGCTGCGGGAGCATCTTGTCAAAGAAAATCCATTTGCACTTTTATCCCAGCCAAAACAACATAAGCGCTTACCTAAATTTTTTTATGAAGATGAAATGGAGCAGTTGTTCCACGCCTGTGAAGGGGAGGATGATTTATCTGCCCGTAATCGTGCGCTGCTTGAAATCCTTTACGCGACCGGCATCCGTGTCAGCGAATGCGTGAATATTCAATTGCAGGATATTGACTTTGAATTTGAAACGATTCATGTAAAAGGTAAAGGCAGCAAAGAACGGATCGTTCTGTTCGGCCATTTTGCCAGTAATGCGGTTTCCGATTATATGGAGCATGCGCGTAAAGCTTTGATGCACGGAAAAGAAAGGCATCCTTATTTATTTGTAAATGCGCGCGGCGGGCCGTTGACGGAAAATGGTGTCCGCTATATTTTGAACGGGATTATCAAAAAAGCGGCGCTTACCGGAAAAATCCACCCCCACATGCTGCGGCACACATTTGCAACCCATTTGCTGAATCATGGGGCCGATTTGCGCACAGTACAAGACCTGCTTGGGCATGAAAGCTTGTCTTCGACGCAAGTATATACACATGTCACTAAGGAGCATTTGCGGCAAACGTATATGTCATTCCATCCAAGAGCATAGCAAATGCGTGGTTCATTGAGCTTTCGATTACATAGGAGGTGCTGAAATGGGCGATTTTCACGCTACAACGATATTTGCCATCCGGCATAACGGCAAAAGCGCAATGGCCGGAGACGGGCAGGTGACACTCGGAAATTCCGTCGTCATGAAAAATACTGCCAAAAAAGTACGCAGGCTGTTTAATGGAAAGGTCCTTGCCGGTTTTGCGGGATCTGTTGCTGACGCTTTTACGCTATCCGAGATGTTTGAAGGGAAACTCCAAGAATATAACGGAAATTTAACACGCGCTGCCGTGGAGCTTGCCAAAATGTGGAGAAGCGATAAAGTCCTCCGTAAGTTGGAAGCCATGTTGATCGTGATGGATGAGCATAATTTGCTGCTTATTTCCGGAACAGGTGAAGTCATTGAGCCGGATGACGGGATCCTTGCGATCGGCTCGGGCGGAAATTACGCGCTGGCTGCCGGCCGTGCGTTGAAGCGGTATGCTTCCGACAGCCTTTCCGCGAAAGAAATCGCGCAGGCATCGCTTGAAATTGCATCCGAAATTTGCGTATTTACAAATTCGAATATTATTGTGGAAGAATTGTAACAACAGCGAAAACCGAAAGCCGGAAGCGGCATGATTTCCATAAAGGAGTGAGCGGCTTGGCAAATACGTTGAGAAACGCAAAAAGTTTAACGCCTAGGCAGATTGTTGAGCGCCTGGACCAATATATTGTAGGGCAAAAAGAGGCAAAACGGGCAGTTGCCGTCGCGCTGCGGAACCGTTACAGGAGAAGCTTGCTGCCAGAAAAATTGCGGGAAGAAATCATTCCAAAAAATATTTTGATGATCGGCCCGACTGGCGTCGGCAAAACGGAAATTGCCAGAAGAATGGCAAGGCTTGTGGGTGCCCCGTTTGTGAAAGTGGAAGCCACCAAGTTCACAGAAGTTGGCTATGTGGGCCGCGATGTTGAGTCAATGGTGCGCGACCTGGTTGAGACATCCGTAAGGCTTGTAAAAGAAGAAAAGATGAATGGGGTCCTGGAACAGGCGGAAAAAAACGCAAATGAACGCCTTGTCGACCTGCTCGTTCCCGTGCGGAAAAAACAGTCGAATTTTAAAAACCCTTTTGAAATGCTCTTCGGAAGCGGTACACAGGATGCTGCCATCCAAAATGATGATGAAGACGAACTGTCAAAAAGGGAACAAAAGCAGCGCATCAGGGAAAAACTTTTAAACGGCGAGCTGGAAGAAGAACTCGTTACAGTGGAAGTCGAAGAGCAGGCCCCTTCCATGTTTGATTTGTTCCAAGGATCCGGAATGGAACAAATGGGCATGAATGTCCAGGACGCCCTTGGCAACTTACTGCCGAAAAAAATAAAAAGAAGGAAGCTTCCGGTCAGGGAAGCGAGAAAAGTGCTCACCCAGGATGAAGCACAGAAGCTGATCGATATGGATGAAGTGACTCAGGAGGCCATTTATCGGGCGGAACAAACCGGGATCATCTTCATCGATGAAATCGACAAAATCGCCAGCAAAAACGGCAATGCTTCTTCCACGGACGTTTCCAGGGAAGGCGTCCAGCGCGATATTCTGCCAATTGTGGAGGGTTCCACAGTCGTAACAAAATACGGGTCGATTAAGACAGACTATATTTTGTTCATTGCGGCCGGGGCGTTCCATATGGCGAAACCATCCGATCTGATACCGGAACTGCAGGGGCGCTTCCCGATCAGGGTGGAGCTTGGCAAACTCACGGTAGAAGACTTTGTCAAAATTCTGGTGGAACCGGACAATGCGTTAGTAAAACAATATATTGCATTATTGGAAACTGAAGGTATACAAATAGAATTTTCTGACGATGCTATTACCAGGATTGCAGAAATTGCTTATGAGGTTAATCAAAACACGGATAATATCGGGGCAAGGAGGCTCCACACCATTATGGAAAAACTGCTTGAAGATTTATCGTTTGAAGCGCCGGATATCCATTTGGAAAAAGTGACCATTACCCCGCAATATGTCGATGAAAAGCTCGGAACCATTTCACAGAACAAAGATTTAAGCCAATATATTTTATAACCTGATAAGGGTAGAAAGTGTTGAAAAGGGCTTTTCCTGCGGTACGCATTCATCTTTGCAATTCAATGTAATTCAATTTATGATAATGAATCGATCTAGGAGGAATTAGAATGAGTTTGTTAGATAAAACACGCAAAATTAATTCGATGTTGCAAAAGGCTGCTGGCCGGCCGGTGAATTTCAAGGAAATGGCTGAAACTTTGAGCGAAGTGATTGAAGCGAATGTGTATGTTGTTAGCCGCCGCGGCAAGCTGCTGGGGCTTGCGGCGAACCAGCATATTGAGAATGAGCGTACGAAAAAAATATTTGAGGACCGCCAGTTCCCTGAAGAATATACGAACAGCCTGTTTAACATTACTGAAACATCGCCAAACTTAACGGTTGAAAGTGAGTACACCGCATTTCCGGTTGAAAACAAAGACTTGTTTGCAAAAGGCTTGACAACCATTGTTCCAATTGTGGGCGGCGGCGAAAGAATCGGAACTTTAATTTTGGCGCGCCTTGAACGGGAATTCAACGATGAAGACCTCGTGCTGGCTGAATACGGTGCAACCGTTGTCGGCATGGAAATTTTGCGTGAAAAAGCGGAGGAAATTGAAGAAGAAGCACGCAGCAAAGCGGTTGTCCAAATGGCAATCAGCTCCTTGTCGTACAGTGAATTGGAAGCCATTGAACATATCTTTGAAGAATTAAACGGCAAAGAAGGGCTGCTTGTTGCTTCCAAAATCGCAGACCGCGTCGGCATTACACGTTCTGTTATCGTAAATGCCTTACGCAAACTGGAAAGCGCCGGAGTAATCGAGTCCCGTTCGCTCGGTATGAAAGGAACTTACATTAAAGTGCTGAACGATAAGTTCCTGGTTGAACTGGAAAAAGTCCGTTCCAATTAAGTTTACGTTCGTCGGTCTTTGCAGGCGCGGAGATAAGCATATCCTGCAGGTAACGCTTCCGGGCTTCGCTGCGCCTGCCTGCAAAATGATATAGATGAGTAAAAAAGGGATACAATAATTGTATCCCTTTTTTACTGGGAGCCATTGACATGATCGGACATCATTCCCCTAGAAATGCTAAATCCTATAAATATCTGCCAATTCTATGGAATATCGAAAAATATTCCAACTCTTAAAATTAAAAAGAAAAAATGCATAAATATGCGCGAATGGGAATTGGAAAAATGAGTAAAATTTTCACTCCTGCCAGCCTATCAATGGCGCCGTATCCTCCTCCGATTCGTTGAAAGAAAAACTTTCTTTCCTATCTTTTAATCCAAAAGGCCTATTTTAAACTTTTGATTAAAATTTTTCACTTATTTTATAAATATCTTCATTTACAGCCCGATTTGAAACAATTAAAATAAATGTTAGCAAACAATTTGTCGTATAAAAGAAAAAATTGTCATGTGCTGGTAAAGAGGTGCAGAAGATGAACTTGTTTTCAACCACGTTTACGTCGCTTGAAAATGCCCTCCAGTATGCTTCCTTGAGGCAGAAAGTTATTTCCAACAATATTGCGAATGCCGATACGCCGAATTATAAAGCGCAGGATGTGAGCTTTAAAAATGTACTTCAGGATTCGGTCGATTCCATCAAAACGTACCGGACGGATCCCCGGCACTTTGATTTTTCCACAGACACTGCGGGCGCCAGTATCGTAACAGAACCAAACGTTACATACAATAACAACGGAAACAGTGTCGACGTTGACACTGAAATGGCCAATCTGGCAAGCAATCAGATTTATTACGAATCATTGATAGAGTTAGAGAAAGGCAAGCTTTCATCCTTGGTAAATGTTGTGAAAGGAGGACAATAGGATGTCTATGTTCTCTGGAATGAACATCTCTGCCTCAGCGCTGTCGGCCCAGCGCTTGCGGATGGATGTGATTTCATCGAATATTGCGAATGCCGATACGACAAGGGATACATATGTGAATGGGAAATGGCAGCCGTACCGCAGAAAAGAAGTCGTGCTTTCAACAGGCTCGGGTTCTTTTTCTTCCATTTTCCTGTCGAAGCTTGGCCTTTCCGATGCCGGAAGTGGCGTCCAGGTGGCCGGAATCTTAGAGGATAATTCCGATTTTAAGAAAGTATATAATCCGGATGACCCGGATGCGGACGCGAATGGTTATGTCACGGAACCAAATGTGGATATTTTAAAGGAAATGACCGATATGATCGGCGCCACCCGCTCATATGAAGCGAATGTCACGGCGCTTGACGCTTCCAAAGCGATGTTGATGAAGACATTAGAAATCGGCCAGTGATAAACCTTAGTAAGATCCGAAAAGGAAGGAGATACAAAAATGGCTGTTCAAAATGTAAGTTCGGCAGTGACCAATATTTTCAGCGGACCGTCCCAAAAAACAACAAATGCTTCTTCGTCCGCAAATGGATCCGCCTCGTTTTCCAGCGTGCTTAAACAGTCCATTGAGGCGCTTAACCAAGAGCAGAACAACTCCGACAGCCTGATTACAAAACTTGCAAACGGGGAAAATGTCGATCTTTACCAGGTGATGATCGCTGCCCAAAAAGCGAACATTTCAATGCAGACGGCACTGGAAATCCGGAATAAAGCGGTAGAAGGATACCAGGAAATCATGCGGATGCAGGTGTGAAAAAACCATCCTAAGTATTTTTGCGCAACCAGTCTCCGCAGAATTGCAAGTCTTATATAAAAATGTCCGAAGTTGCTTTTATTGCTTGTTTTACAAGCAGGGCGAAATTACGGGTGGCTGTGATATTATTAATCCATTTGTTCTATTTATGAAACAATGCGAATTTTTTATCCCGGGGGATAATGATGAATGAAAAGTTAAAAAAATCGTTCCAAAACCTTAAAGGGTTTTGGAACAGCAGAAACAAAAAACAGAAAACACTCGGCATATCAGCCGTTATCCTTGTTCTATTGCTTGCTGCGGGTGTAACGTATTTTATGACGAGAACGAAATACTCGCCGCTCTACAGCGGGCTGGACGTCTCCGAAACCGGATCGATCAAGGACGAACTGGATCACGAAGGCATTCCGTCGAAAGTTACAGACGGCGGCAAAACGATCGAAGTTCCGGAAGACCAGGTTGATGAATTAAAAGTAAAATTGGCTGCCAAAGGGTTGCCGAAGACCGGCAGCATCGATTATTCCTTTTTCAGCCAAAATGCCAGTTTCGGCATGACGGATAATGAATTTAATGTTGTAAAATTAGATGCAATGCAAACCGAGCTTGAGAACTTGATAGAACAAATGAACGGCGTCGAAAAAGCAAAAGTGATGATTAACCTCCCGAACCAGGGTGTTTTCGTCACCGACAGCCAGGCCAAAGCTTCCGCATCTGTTGTGCTGACGTTAAAAAACGGCTATGAATTGGATCAAAACCAGGTAAAAGCTGTTTATAATCTTGTGTCAAAAAGTGTGCCAAATCTTCCCACTGATAATATCGTCATTATGAACCAGGATTTTGAGTATTATGACTTAAATTCCTCAAATTCTTCCGGCAATGCTTATACCCAGCAGCAATCAATCAAAAAACAGATTGAACGTGATATCCAGCAGCAGGTCCAAACGATGCTTTCCACTTTAATGGGGCCGGGAAAAGCGGTTGTCAATGTAACAGCCGATATTGATTTTACCCAGGAAAAACGCGAGGAAAACCTGGTTGAACCGGTCGACAAAACCAATATGAAAGGCATTGAAATCAGCGCCAAAAAAATTCAGGAAACGTATAAAGGTACCGGCGCCGCAAGCGGAACAACTTCCAGCAGTTCGGATTCGCTCGGATCTTCTTACATTTCCGGTTCAAACGGGAACGGCACTTATTCAAAAACATCCGATACAATTAATTATGAAGTGAACCGGATCAAACGGAAAATCGTGGAGAGTCCTTACAAAATTCGCGACCTTGGCATTGAAGTTATGGTGGAACCGCCGGTCAGGACAAAGCGGTCTTCCCTGCCTGCATCGCGTTTAAAAGATATTAAAACAATGCTATCGACGATTGTGCGTACCTCAATTGATAAATCAAGCGGCACGAATTTATCAAATCGTTCGGTAGCGAATAAAATATCGGTTTCCGTCCAGCCATTTGCAGCGAACGCAACGGCCAATACGGCAAAGTCATCCGCTATTCCATGGTGGGTTTACGCAATTGGCGGAGCGCTACTTCTCGTCATTGCGGCACTCGTCTTCTTTATGGTCCGCGGCAGAAGAAAAGCGGATCAGGAAGAAGAAGAATTTGTGGAAGAAGCAGCCGAAACGACAACTCCAATTGAAATTCCGGACGTGAATGAGGAAAAAGAAACAGAAGCAACAGCACGAAGGAAGCAGCTCGAAAAACTGGCGAAAGAAAAACCGGATGAGTTTGCAAAACTATTGCGGTCATGGCTTTCTGAATAGGGGGGGATGATATGGCCACGAAAGAGAAACCTTTGTCCGGCAAAGAAAAAGCAGCCATTCTCCTGATTGCGCTCGGCCCGGATGTGGCGGCTTCCGTATACAAACATTTGACGGAGGAAGAAATCGAAAAGCTGACGCTGGAAATATCCGCTGTAAGAAAAGTGAACAGCGAGACGAAAGAACAAGTTTTAAACGAATTTCATCATATCGCTTTAGCGCAGGACTATATTTCCCAGGGTGGAATCGGCTACGCGAAAACGATTCTTGAAAAAGCGCTCGGCCCGGAGCAGGCAGCCTCTATTATTAACCGATTAACATCATCCCTGCAGGTGCGGCCATTTGATTTTGCAAGAAAAGCCGATGCTGCTCAAATCCTGAATTTTATCCAGGACGAACACCCGCAGACGATCGCCCTGATTTTATCGTATCTTGATCCGGAAAAAGCGGGGCAGATTCTTTCCGAGCTTCCGCCTGAAATGCAGGGGGACATCGCAAGAAGAATTGCTTTAATGGAAGGCACCTCCCCGGAAATTATCAGCGAAGTTGAATCGATCCTGGAGAGAAAATTGTCGGCCACCGTGACACAGGACTATACGCAGACGGGCGGAATTGAATCTGTTGTTGAAGTCCTGAACGGTGTCGACCGTGCCACGGAAAAAACGATATTGGACTCGCTTGAGTTGAAAGATCCGGAACTTGCCGAAGAAATCAAGAAGAGAATGTTTGTATTCGAAGACATTGTGACTTTGGACAACCGTTCGATCCAGCGCGTGATCCGCGAATGCGATAATGAAGATTTGATTTTGTCCCTGAAAGCATCAAGCGATGAAGTTAAGGAAATTATTTTCCGGAATATGTCGACCCGCATGGCCGATTCGATCAAAGAAGAAATGGAATATATGGGCCCGGTGCGCCTGCGCGAAGTTGAAGAAGCCCAGTCGAGAATCGTTTCCATTATCCGCAGGCTCGAAGACAGCGGCGAAATCATTGTTGCGAGAAACGGAGGGGACGATATCATTGTCTAATATTATTAAAACAAAGCGCAATGCAAATGTTGTTTCCCAAACCAGACTGATCGGCGTGCGCGCGCTGCCTGTTTTTCCGGCGGGCGGTAGAAACGCTGAAGAAGATCATGCACTGAGACAGAAACTTTTCGCAAAATACCAATCCGAAGCGGAACAGCTGCTTGCAGACAGCCAAAAAGAAGCAGAAGCAATCCGCCGGCAGATCGAAGAAGAAAAAAAGACCTGGGAAGAAGAGAAAGCCAGACTGATCGAGGAAGCGAGGCGCCAAGGGTTTGAAGCCGGCTATGCCGACGGCCGCAAAGAGGGGTTGGAAAGCTTCCGGGAAAACATCCGTGCGTCCGTTCAAATTGTTGACCGCTCGAAACAGGCTTATAAAAAGCATTTGGAAGCGTCCGAAAAAGAAATTTTGGACATTGCGATGAAAGCAGCGGGCCATATTTTGCACGACACGATTGAAACCTCGCCGGAAAAAATTCTTTCCATCGTAAAATCCGTTTTGAAAGAAGCGATCGGGTATAAAGAAGTTGATCTCCATGTCCACCCAGGGCAGTATGCTTTTGTGATGGACAACAAAGAAGACATTGATGCTATTTTCCCGAATGATACGAAATGTTATGTATATCCGGACGAGTCGCTTGAACCGTTCCAAGTCTTTATCGAGAGCGGCAGTGGCAGAATTGATGCAAGTCTTGACAGCCAATTGGCGGAATTGAAGGCAAGGCTGATGGAACTGCTTGAGGATGATGCGAATTGAAAGCTGCCAAACTCGTGAATTATATATCCGAAATCCATACATTTAAACATTACGGAAAAGTAAAAAGAGTGATTGGCTTAATGATCGAATCACTTGGGCCTAAAAGTTCGATTGGAGATGTATGCTATATCCACGTTGAAACCAAACAAAATCCGAAAAAAATTCTTGCCGAGGTAGTCGGCTTTAGGGATGGAAATGTTATTTTAATGCCGTATACCAATATTCAGGAAATTTCGCCGGGGAGCCTGGTTGAAGCAACCGGGAAACCGATGCAGGTAAAAGCAGGGCCCCAGCTGTTGGGTAAAACGATTGATCCTTTGGGTAATCCGCTTGATTCGTCGCCGCTTCCAGCCGGTTTAAAATCGATTCCGATCGACCGCATGCCCCCGAACCCTCTTATGCGGCCGCCGATCAGGGAGCCGATTGAACTCGGCGTTCGCGCAATCGACAGTTTGCTGACGGTAGGTAAGGGGCAGCGGATCGGCATTTTTGCCGGCAGCGGCGTCGGCAAGAGCACGTTGCTCGGTATGATCGCACGCAATACGAACGCCGATTTGAATGTGATTGCCCTCATCGGCGAGCGGGGAAGGGAAGTAAGAGAATTTATCGAGCGGGATCTCGGCCCTGAAGGACTGAAAAAATCGATCGTTGTCGTAGCAACATCCGACCAGCCTGCCCTAATGCGGATAAAAGGAGCCTATACGGCAACCGCGATAGCGGAATATTTCAGGGACCGCGGCATGGACGTCATGTTTATGATGGATTCGGTTACCCGCGTTGCGATGGCGCAGCGCGAAGTCGGGCTTGCAACAGGGGAACCGCCTGCAACAAAAGGGTACACCCCTTCTGTCTTTGCGATTTTGCCGAAACTGCTTGAAAGAACCGGGACAAATGAATCCGGAACCATTACCGGCATTTACACTGTGCTGGTTGACGCTGATGATTTGAACGAACCCATTGCCGATACGGTGCGCGGGATTTTGGACGGGCATTTTGTATTGGACAGGGATTTGGCCAATAAAGGGCAGTATCCTGCGATCAATATTTTAAAAAGCGTCAGCCGGCTGATGGGCCAGCTGGTGGACGATGCGCACAAAAAAGCGGCGGAAAAAATCCGCGAACAGTTAAGCACCTATTTAAATTCGGAAGACTTGATCAATATCGGTGCTTATAAACCGGGGGCCTCAAAAGAAATTGACGAGGCAATTGAACGTTACCCGAAAATCATTTCTTTCATTAAACAAAGCACAGGGCAAAAATGCAGCATGGAAGAAAGCATTCAAGATTTAATCCAATTGGCGGAAACAGGTGACTGGGCATGAACTACCAATATAAATTTGAAAAAATACTGGATGTAAAAGAAAGGGAAAAAGATCAGGCGCTTTCTGCTTATCAAAATGCTATTCGGGCTTTTGAAAACGTGGCCCGCGAACTCTACACGCTTTTGAAAAAGAAAGAAGACCTCGAATCGTACCAGGCAGAAAAAATGGCATCGGGCTTATCCGTCCAGAAAATCAGGCATTACCGAAAGTTTATTGATGATATGGAAAAAACGATCAATCACTATCAACAGCTCGTTGTGAAAGCAAGAAACCAGATGAATTGGTACCAGCAAAAACTTCAAGAAAAAAATATTGAAGTCAAGAAATACGAAAAAATGAGAGATAAAGATTACAGCCGTTTTCTTGAGAAGTTAAAAATGTTGGAAGAAAAACAGGCGGATGAGATCTCCACCCAGGCATTTTTCCGCAAGTCCTGAAACGGGGTGATGACATGGGCAAAAAGCAAGAAGAAATTGAAGCAATCGACGAAAAGAAAAGCGGCAGCAAATTACAGTGGTTTTTTTACGTCGTCCTGATCCCGCTGCTGTTTGCGATTGCGGTGGGGCTGATTGTTGCAACCTTCTCGGGTGTAAATGTCATAAGCGAAGCAGCCGGCATTGGGCATAAAGTGGCCGGGATTTTCGGTTCGGGCGAAGATGAGCAGAATCAAAACCAGGGCGGGACGTATTCCGCAAAGCAGTACGTCGGTCAGATCGATTCATTAAAAAAGCAGATGGAACAAAAAGACAAGGAGATCAGCAAACTACAATCCGAGCTCGACAAAAGCCAGCAAAACAACTTGAAAATGAAACAAACTGTTTTGGATTTGCGGTCGCAGTTAAAGAAAGCGCAGCAAACCCAGGCGGCAAACAAGAAAAAATTAAAAGAAATTGCGAGCACATATGAAAATATGAATCCGGATAATGCAGCGGCGATTATTGAGAAAATGAGCGATACGGAAGCAACGCAGATTCTTTCGCAGCTCAGCTCTGAAACGCTTGCCGGCGTGCTTGAGAAAATGAGTGCCAGTAAGGCGGCAAAATACACGCAACTGCTTTCCCAAAAAGGGTCATAATGCAGGTTGCAAAACTTGAAAGGAGGTGAAATACATGAACGTGGGCCTGGCGCAACAAATCATGCTAATTTCGACAATTGGGGCGCAAGGGGGAGCAAATGCCGCCCTGCAACCATCAACAGGTTTTTTAAACGTTTTAAACTTGTTCAATGCAGCACAGAACGCGAATAGCAGCCAAATGGCGGGTGATTTGTCCGTTATTGATTTTTATCAAAATCTTCAGCAAATGATTACTGAATTTTTAGATCAAACTGCAGCCGACCTTGGAAGTGCACCATCAAATGGGGATAGCAGCGAAAGCGGGGGTGGGAAAAGGATGGAAATGATTTCCAAACTTTCTAACCTGCTTGCCAAATTAGCCAATCCGGCTGACGGGAACAGCAAAAAATTATTGCAAGAAACGAAGACTGCGATGGAAAATCATGATTCAGCGGACGCAGTTGTGAGTATGGTCAATTTAATGGGAATTTTGCCTGTTGCATCACTGCAAAAGCTGAGCCTGCCCGATATAGAAGCACTGCTTGAGCAAGCAAAATCTATTGAGGAAGAATATCCCATCACCATCGAAATGGGCATTAAAATTGTAAAAATGTCTGAGCAGTTAAGCCAACTATCCCAAAAAATTGATAGCTATTTAAAAACCTATATAGAGAATGCTGCCGACCAAGGCCAAACCGTTTCCGGGAAACAGCCGCGATTGGGCATGCAGGAGAAAGAAGAAATTTTAAAAACGGCTTATTTGCATGCCACCGGCGGATTTTCGGATGGGTCTGATTTTGATGATGGAAAGCCTGCCAGCGGTCCGTTTGCAGAGGAAACTTTGGACAGGCCAATACTGGAAAAAAGTAATGCAGCTTCCGGCAGTTCAAATACGGAGCAAAACGCTTCCGTGAACAACAGAATCCCGCTTGCAGGGCGGCTAAATCGTGAAGGGAATACCACCCAAAGGGCCGTACTGCAAATCGGCAATGGGATCCAATCTGCGGGAAGCGGGCAGGAAACCATAGGGAAACCGTTCAATGATCTTTCAGGAAAAGCTTTGCCGGAAATTACACAGAACACCGGGCAGGTTAAAACGACACAGCCGGGGGGTAGCCGGCCGAATATGACAGGTGAATTTTTACGGGAAACCATGCCGGATTCGATACAGGGCACCGGCATGCAGCAGCCGGTAAACACGGTACAGGATCCCAACGGATTGCCGGCAGTTAAAAACGCCAGTTCTAGTCACGGGGATGAATTGCATTCTGGGGAAATTGCCCGGCCCCATTCAGATTTAAAAACGGAAATAGATCCTGTTGCCCAAACTTATAACAATACAGGCAAATTCGAACCCATTGCAATCTCCGCCGGCGAAAAAGACAGCCCGGTTTCGTACCGAAAGTTTGTCCAGGAATTTACAAATATGATCCAAAAAGCGGCTTATTCAAACCAGAAAGGCACAACCAAACTGCTGATCCGGCTTGAACCAGAGCATTTAGGTTCATTAAGGGTGGAGCTTTTGGAACAAAATGGCAGGTTGGAAGCAAAAATTATTACAAATACCGGGGCAGCAAAAGATTTGCTCGACTCCCAGCTGCAGCAACTTAAAGAGGCTTTGGCCGTGCAGCATGTGCAGTTAACAAAAATGGATGTTCTAAATAGAGATCAGGTAACACAAAATGCAAACAGCCAGCCGCAAATGCAGGGGGAGCAGGAAAGGCGGCAGCCTCAACAACAAAAGCGGCAAAAAGCAAAGGAATCAGGCCGATTTTCAGCTGTTTTACAAAGCAATATATTCGAAACGGAAGCGTAGGTGAACATGTTGACCTCTATTGACACAAGCCTGCTATTGAGTAGCGCTCATTCAACTTCCAAAAACACTAGCAGTGGAAGCAATACATTAGATAAAGATGCTTTTTTAAAAATTTTAATCGCGCAGCTTGAAAATCAGGACCCAACCAATCCGATGGACGACACGGAATTCGTTTCGCAAATGGCCCAATTTTCAACATTGGAACAAATGACGAATTTAGCGCCCTACATGGAAAATTTGATTGAAGCGGAACAGCAAACTTACATCGGCAAGGAAGTTTCCTGGAGCAAGACAGTGACTGCGGATGACGGCACAACGTCCACTTCTTCGGGAACTGGCACCATTACCGGTGTTACATTCGGTGATGATCATTCCGTGACGTTCACGTTAAATGACGGGACGGAAATCAGTTCTTCCAATATTAAGAAAATCATTGGCGGTACTTCCACTGAATCAGCCTTGATCCAGGCAAGCTATTTAATTGGAAAAGAAGTAACCTATAAAAATGATGCGGGAGAAGAGGAAACCGCTGCGGTAAGCGCTGTTTCCATCCAAAACGGGACGGCGGTCTTCACACTGGATAATGGGGAGAAAATTACAATCGCGCAGTTCTCCAAAATTGCAAACTAGGAAGTGATTGAATGGATAAATGGCATCCATCCATTCCACTGCAGCAATCCGAGCCTTTTCGTTCTTTTAGTCGAACAAGCCGAACCGCGCAGAATCAGAATCAGGCAAGCAGCTTTTCAGGGTATTTGCAGCAGGCGCTGATGGAACCATCCAATCCTGTTTCTTTGAAAATTAGTAAACATGCAAGCGAAAGGCTGCAAGAGCGCGGAATTAAATTGGATGCTTCAACATGGAAGCAAATCGGCAGTAAAGTAGCGGAAGCAAAACAAAAAGGGTTGAATGAAACGCTTGTTCTTGTAAATGATGCAGCATTGATTGTCAGCGCGAAAAATTCGACCGTCATTACTGCAATGGGCCGAAATGAAGCAGGTTCCCAAATATTCAGCAATATTAACGGGGCGATTATTTTAGAATCATAGGCTGGACCGTAATGGAAGCCGCAGCTGCCGAATGACGGAAGCAGCTAAATCAAAAAGTGAGAGGGGTTATCTTATGTTACGTTCATTATACTCAGGCGTTAGCGGAATGAAAAATTTCCAAACGAAATTGGATACGATCGGCAATAACATCGCTAATGTAAACACGTACGGCTACAAAAAAAGCCGCGTCACGTTTAAAGATGCGATCAGCCAGACGCTGCAAGGTGCAACGGCCCGAACAAGCGCCCAGCAGGTAGGGCTTGGTTCCCAAATCGGTTCCATAGATACAATCGATACGGAAACAAGCTTTGAATCGACCGGCCGTACTCTCGACTTGGCAATCAGCGGGGACGGGTATTTTAGAGTCAGAGGCAACGATGGGCAGATTTATTACACACGTGCCGGAAATTTCTATTTGGATAGCAATGGTAATATTGTTAATTCCGATGGTTACAGCGTGTTAGGGACAAATGGGAATCCAATACAAATCAATTCGTCAACAGTTTCAAATTTTTCGATCGCATCTGACGGAACAATCACAGATCAAAACGGTGCTACAATTGGGACCATTAGCATTGCAACTTTCCCGAACCCGGCCGGTTTGACAAGAGTAGGCGGAAACTTATTTAGGCAAAGTATAAACTCAGGTAATCCAAATACGAATATTACTCCAGGTTCCGGCAGCAATGGCACAATCGAATCCGGCTACCTTGAAATGTCCAATGTCGACTTATCCGAAGAGTTGACCAATATGATCGTTGCAGAACGCGGATTCCAGGCGAACACGCGGATCATCACTACATCGGATGAGATTTTGCAGGAGCTTGTCAATCTGAAACGATAGGGGGCAGGGGCCAGGGCTTTAGCCCCGGCCCGCACTTTGTGATTGAAGTGACAAAATTAAACGGCAGGGCATTTTTGATTAACGCTCTCTTAATCGAAACCGTCGAAAGTATGCCGGATACAAAGATTACCTTAACAAACGGCCATTCTTACATTGTGAAAGAATCAAGCAAAGAAGTTGAACATAAAATCACCGCATTTTACCGGTCCGTTTCTTTGCTTGGAAGAAATACCGGGGAGGTGGGGCCGGAATGAATAAAATGGTGCGTATCATGCTGGTAATGATGTCCGTCATATTACTCGCAGGCATTATTGCCATCATTGTCATTTATAAATCGAATCAGGCAACGCAAGCAACATCGCCAAGTATTGATGATGTTGTAAACTCTTCGGTTGATATCGATACGATGACAACCAATTTAAAGGATAACCATATTGTCCAAATCGCACTCAAAATTGAAGGAAACGATAAAAAGGCAAAAGAAGAACTGACAAAAAGGGATTTTCAAATCAAAGACATTATGATTGATGAACTTTCCAGCATGACGATGCAGGATCTGCAGGGCGTCCAGGGGAAAGAAAAATTTAAAACCGATTTAAAAAACCGGTTAAATAAAATCATGCAGGATGGCCAAGTTGTAAATGTCTACATTACTTCTTACGTCATCCAATAATGCCAGGCCGGCGTCTGTGCAGGAAACAAGGGGCCGTTCAATATCCCGGTTCGGCGCCTGTGTTTTTAAAGGAGGGAGGGTGAGTTTTGCCAGAGGAGATTTTATCGCAGTCTGAAATCGATGCGCTGCTATCCGCATTGTCAACGGGCGAGATGAAGGCCGAAGAAATTAAAAAAGAAGAGACACAGAAAGTCAAAGTATATGATTTCAAACGGGCGCTCCGCTTTTCAAAAGACCAGATCAGAAGCCTGACAAGAATACATGAAAATTTCGCGAGGATCTTGACGACTTTCCTGTCCGCCCAGCTCCGGACATATGTGCAAATTACAGTGGCATCGGCCGACCAGATTCCGTATGAAGAGTTTATCCGGTCCATTCCAAAAATGACCATTTTGACGGTTTATGACGTTCCGCCGCTAGAGGGCAGTATCATTATGGAAATCAATCCGAATATCGCTTATACCATGATGGATCGGATGTTGGGGGGCTACGGGGACAGCATTAATAAAATCGAAAAGCTCACCGAAATTGAGAAAAAGCTTATGACAAGGATTTTTGAACAGATGATCGACCAGTTGAGGGAAGCATGGAGTGAAATTGTGGACATCTCCCCCTTTTTATCGGAATTGGAAGTGAACCCGCAATTTCTGCAAATGATTTCCCCAAATGAAACCGTGGTGGTGATTTCCCTTAATACAACGATCGGGGATACAAGCGGCATGATTAATTTGTGCCTGCCACAAGTCGTACTGGATCCGATGATGCCAAAACTGTCCGGGCATTACTGGATGCAGCAGAACGATAAACAGGCGGATCCGGAGAATATCCGGCTGCTGGAAGAAGGAATTAAAGACGCGAAAGTCCCGCTTGCCGTGGAGCTCGGTACGACAACAATTAAAATAGAAGATTTTCTGAATTTGGAGATTGGCGATTGTATCCGATTAAACCAAACAATTGAAGAGCCCTTAGTCGTTAAAGTCGATAAAATCCCGAAATTTCTCGGACAGCCGGGCAAATCAGGCTCGAAAATGGCTGTCCAGATCATGGACATCATAGAGGAAGGGGAAGTAGAAAAGTATGAGTGATATGCTATCTCAAGAGGAAATCGATGCCCTTCTAAATGGCAATGCCAGTCTGGAAGATACAAGCGCCGCAAAATCCCTGGATGTTGGAGATTATTTGGATTCAATGGAAAAGGATGCGCTCGGGGAAATCGGAAATATTTCTTTCGGAAGCTCCGCGACAGCATTGTCCACATTGCTTTCACAAAAAGTTGAAATTACGACGCCGGAAGTGAGCATAGTCCGGCACGATAATCTGGCGGATGAATTCCCGCATCCGTATGTTGCGATTCAAGTGAAATATACAGAAGGCTTTTCCGGGATTAATGTGCTTGTCATTAAACAGTCGGATGCGGCGATTATTGCGGATCTAATGCTGGGGGGCACAGGGGAAAATCCAAGCAGCGACCTTGATGAAATCCATTTAAGTGCGGTCCAGGAAGCGATGAATCAAATGATGGGTTCCGCCGCGACTTCAATGTCAACGATTTTCAACAAAAGGATCGATATCTCCCCGCCGACGGTATCGGTTTTAAATATTTTGGAAGGGGAAGGAACGGACAAGCTTCCGGATCAGGATCTGCTTGTCAAAGTATCTTTCAGGATTATGATCGGATCTTTAATTGATTCGCAAATTATGCAGCTTTTGCCGCTTACATTCGCGAAAAAACTTGCCCATGACCTCATTCAGCCAGACGATATAGCCGGAGGCAACGGGCAGGAGGAAAAACGCGGGGAAGAAGCCGGTACAGGTCATGTCCATTCTCCCGTTCAGGAGGCAGATGCCAATAAAGACAGCATAAAGCAGGAAACGTACCAAAATGTGCAGCCTGCTGTATTTACAAGTTTTGAAGAAACAGAGCCGCATATTGAAACGAAAAACCTTGATATGCTGCTTGATATTCCGCTGCAGGTTACGGTCGAGCTGGGGAGAACATCCAAAACAGTGAGGGAAATTTTGGAAATGGGTCCGGGCTCAATCATTGAACTGGACAAGCTTGCAGGGGAACCTGTCGATATTCTCATTAACCATCAATTAATCGCCATCGGGGAAGTTGTCGTGATTGATGAAAACTTCGGTGTGCGTGTGACAGACATTGTAAGCCAGAAAGACAGGCTAAAAAAATTGAAATAATGGGGGAGACGACGATATGGCAAATAAAATTTTAATTGTAGACGACGCCGCATTTATGCGCATGATGATTAAAGATATTTTGACGAAAAATGGATACGAGGTTGTCGCTGAAGCAGCTGATGGCGCCCAGGCGATCGAAAAATACCGGGAATACCGCCCCGATCTCGTCACAATGGATATCACCATGCCGGAAGTGGATGGTATCAGCGCACTGAAGGAAATTAAAAAAATCGATCCGAACGCAAAAGTCATCATGTGTTCGGCAATGGGGCAGCAGGCGATGGTCATTGACGCCATCCAGGCGGGCGCAAAAGACTTTATCGTAAAACCGTTCCAGGCTGACCGCGTCATTGAAGCAATTCAAAAAACATTGAGTTAAACCGGCAAGAAGGTGACAACAGTTTGCAAAGCCAATTCAGTAAAGGACTAACGTTTCTGGGCGTTCTCCTGTATTTATTATACGGGCTGTATACGCCCGGCTATGCCCATGCCGCTTCCTTTAACGGAAATGTAAAAGAATGCATTGAAAATCCGAAACAATGCGAAAAACAACAAACGGACGCAAAAACATCATCCAAACAGTCCGGCAGCGGATCAGAATCGGCGAGCCCGGTGGTAACGATTTGGGATATTGCCAGGATGATTTTCGCACTTATCTTTGTCATTTGTTTATTATATGTTGTTTTAAAGTTTATAAACAAAAGAAGCCGATCCTATCAAAACAGCAAACTGATCCAGAACTTTGGAGGAACGCCTTTGGGCGGCAATAAATCCCTGCAAGTCGTAAAAGCGGGGCGCAGGATTTTGATTTTGGGCGTAGGTGAGGATGTGCATCTCATAAAAGAAATCGACGACCAGGAAGAGGTCAAGACTTTTGTCGACCAATACAATCAAAAATTGGAACAGACTTTGGAGCCGAGGGATGTGGCCACAAAGCTTCTGAATTATTTGAAAAACATGCAGAAAACGACAAAAGTGCAGACGCCATTCGGGGAATTGCTGAAATCGCAAATCCTTGCCATGAAGCAGGAGCGGGCGGCGGCGATGAAAGAGCTGGAACTAAAGGAGAAACGGAAAGATGAATGATTTGATGAACGCGTTGAGCAGCACTTCGGGGGACACGGTTTCCGTCTCCGTCAAAATCCTTTTATTGATGACCGTTCTTTCATTGGCACCGAGCATTCTGATATTGTTGACTTCATTTACGCGTATTGTCATTGTGCTGTCTTTTGTCCGGAGTTCGCTCGGCATGCAGACCGCCCCGCCGAACCAGATCATCATCGGGCTGGCGCTGTTTTTGACTTTTTTCATCATGGCTCCGACGTTTTCGCAGGTGAATAAAGAAGCCCTTACGCCGTTGTTTAAGGATAAAATAACGCTTGAGGAGGCGTACGACAAAGCGCAGGTGCCGTTTAAGGAATTTATGGCAAAACAGACCCGGCAGAAAGATCTGCAGCTGTTTTTGGATTATGCGCACGAGAAACAGCCAAAGTCGGTGCAGGATATCCCGATTACGACACTTGTTCCGGCTTTTGCCATCAGCGAGCTGAAAACGGCTTTTCAAATGGGGTTTATGATTTTTATCCCGTTTTTGGTGATCGATATGGTTGTGGCAAGTGTGCTGATGTCGATGGGGATGATGATGCTGCCGCCGGTTACCATCTCGCTTCCCTTTAAAATTTTGTTGTTTGTTCTTGTTGACGGCTGGTATCTCGTTGTGAAGTCGCTGCTTGAAAGTTTTTAAAGAAGGTGAATCATTTGAGTGAGGAAATGGTCATTTCGTTGGCTGAAAAAGGCGTCATGGTGACATTATTGGTCTGTGGGCCGCTGCTTTTGATCGCGCTTGTTGTCGGGGTGATCGTCAGCGTGTTCCAGGCTGCTACGCAAATCCAGGAACAAACATTGGCATTTATCCCGAAAATTGTAGCGGTGCTGCTTGGCCTGATTTTATTGGGCCCTTGGATGCTGAGCCATATGCTTTCATACACGAAAGAAATTTTCACGAATTTAACCCAGTATATAGGTTAAAAGATGAACGAACTGATTCCGTCATTCAGCATCTTTTTGCTCGTCTTGGTCAGGGTGACGACATTCTTCATCATGATGCCTTTGTTTTCCAACCGGAGCGTGCCTGCGCCGTTTCGGATCGGTCTCGGCTTTTTCATGTCGCTTATCATAGCTTATACGATCCACGTCCGGCCGTTTGACTTTTATGGATCCTATTTTCTGCTGATTATAAAAGAAGCGCTCGTCGGTTTGCTGATCGGCTTTGCCGCTTATTTGGTTATCTCAGCCATCCAAATGGCCGGCACATTTATTGATTTTCAAATGGGATTTTCGCTGGCCAATGTGATTGACCCGCATACAGCGGCGCAGACGTCGCTTACCAGTCAATATTTATACAGTTTTGCACTGCTGCTCCTTCTTTCCTTAAATGGCCATCATTTAATTTTGGACGGCATTTATTACAGTTATCAGTTTATTCCGATTGACCAGCCTTGGATCCATCTGGGCTCTGCCAATCTTGCAAAATATTTGGCGCTTTTGCTGGCGCGGATTTTCTTGATCGCTTTTCAAATGTCAGCGCCGGTTGTCGCGATTCTCTTTTTGGTGGATGTTGCGTTTGGGATTGTGGCTAGGACTGTTCCGCAGCTGAATATTTTTGTGGCCGGTTTTCCGGTTAAGATCGCCGTTGGTTTTATTGTTATGGCTGCCACAATGGGCACAGTATATATCGTCGTGGAGCATTTGTTTGAAACGATGTTTTACACAATGCGCAATGTGATGGAGCTTTTGGGGGGATCTGCTTGAATTACCTCTGGCTGGATTTGCAGTTTTTTGCCGGTGAAAAAACAGAAAAAGCAACGCCAAAAAAACGGCGGGAAGCTCGGAAAAAAGGGCAGGCGGCGAAAAGCCAGGATGTGATAACGGCCATCAGCCTGCTCGCGGTGTTTCTGTTTTTATCTTTCGGTGCATCTTCTATCGGCGGCCCAATGATGGAACTTCTCCATTATTCGTTTACAAAATATATGCTGCAGGATGTTACTGAGCAAAGCATCCGCAAAATTTTCACAGAGATCGTAAAACAAATGGCTGCAATGCTTTTACCAATTATGGGGGTGGCGATGCTTGCCGGCGCTATCGGCAGCCTGGCACAGACTGGAATCCTTTTTACCGGAGAAGGACTGAGGCCAAACTTAAACAAAATCAATCCGGTTGCCGGCCTAAAGAGGATTTTTTCCATCCGGGCGCTTGTGGAATTATTAAAGTCGATTTTAAAAATGACTGTAATTGGGATTGTCGTCTTTGCCGTGCTGTGGATGAACATCTCGGAAGTTTCCGGGCTGCCGTTCAAGAGCGCGGGTGCAGCCTTGCAGTCCGTTGGGCATTTGACGCTTTCCATCGGCATCATCGCATCCATCGCTTTATTTGCGCTTGCCATTCTTGATTATTTGTACCAGCGCTTTGATTTTGAAAAAAATATCCGGATGTCAAAGCAGGAAATAAAGGAAGAATTTAAAACGACGGAAGGGGATCCGCTCATCAAATCAAAAATCCGGCAAAGGCAAAGGGAAATGGCGATGAGAAGGATGATGCAGGAAGTGCCGAATGCCGATGTCGTGATCACGAACCCGACCCATTTTGCCGTCTGCTTGCAATACGATGAAACGAAAAGCGATGCGCCCGTTGTGATTGCAAAAGGGGCGGATTTCCTGGCGCAAAAAATCAAGTCGATTGCAAAGGAACATGACATTGTCATGATGGAGAACCGCCCGCTGGCGAGGGCATTGTATGCGGAGGTTGAAGTGGGCGATGCGATCCCGGAACAGTTTTTCAAGGCTGTCGCCGAAATTTTGGCTTATGTTTATAAAATCAAGCATAAAATTTAAGTTTTTGCATGCTAGTTAGGAGAGAAAAAATGATGGGTGCAAGAGACCTACCCGTGGTCGCCGGCGTTATTTTAATTGTCACGATGCTGATCATTCCGTTTCCGACATGGGCATTAAGCTTTTTAATCATATGCAATATTTCTCTTGCATTATTGGTCCTCTTAATCTCAATGAATATGAAAGAGGCGCTCCAGTTTTCTGTCTTTCCGTCATTACTTTTGATTTTGACGCTATTCCGGCTTGGGTTGAACATTTCAACAACCCGTTCGATCCTGTCAAAGGGGAATGCCGGCGGGGTCATTGAAACATTTGGGTCATTTGTTGTAGGCGGAAATATCGTTGTCGGGCTTGTCGTCTTTTTAATTTTGATCATTATCCAATTTATCGTCATCACAAGAGGCGCCGAGCGGGTCGCCGAAGTGGCGGCGCGTTTTACGCTTGATGCGATGCCGGGTAAACAAATGAGCATTGATGCAGACCTGAATGCAGGCATGATCTCGGACCAGGAAGCGCGCGCCCGCAGGGAAAAGGTCAGCAGGGAAGCGGATTTTTACGGAGCAATGGACGGTGCCAGCAAATTTGTAAAAGGTGATGCGATCGCCAGCATCATCATCGTTTTAATCAATTTAATTTTCGGGATTATTATCGGGATGACACAGCTCGGCCTTTCCATCAGCGATGCCGCCAGCCAGTTTTCGCTGATGACGGTTGGCGACGGAATTGTAAGCCAAATTCCGGCACTACTAATCTCGACAGCAACCGGCATTGTGGTGACAAGGGCGGCTTCAGAAGGCAATCTTGGCCAGGATGTCATGGCGCAGATGCTGGCCTACCCGAAGATGCTGTATGTTGCGGGGGGAACCATTTTTCTGCTCGGGCTTTTTACGCCGATTAACGATTTTTTAACCATTCCTGTCGCAGCCGCCCTTGCTTTCGGAGGATACCGGCTCCAAAAAATACCGGATAAAGCGGGACAAGAAAGCGTTGAAGGGGCGGAAGAGCTGCAAACAGAAGAATTGAAAAGTCCTGAGAGTGTCATGAGTTTGCTTGATATTGACCCGATTGAATTCGAGTTTGGCTACGGGCTCATCCCGCTTGTGGACGTCAACCAGGGAGGGGATCTGCTTGACAGGATTGTCATGATCCGCCGTCAGCTTGCCATTGAGCTCGGGATTGTCATCCCGGTTGTGCGGATCCGCGACAATATCCAGCTTCAACCGAATGAATACCACTTGAAAATAAACGGGAATGTACTTGCAAAAGGAGAAATATTGCTTGACCATTATTTGGCGATGGCACCCGGCGAGGATGACGGCGCCATTGAAGGGATTGATACGGTGGAACCGGCATTCGGAATGCCAGCAAAATGGATTACGGAAGACCAAAAAGAACAGGCGGAGATGATGGGCTACACCGTGGTAGATCCGCCGAGCGTTGTATCCACCCATATTACCGAGACGATCCGGCAGAACGCCCACGAACTGCTTGGAAGGCAGGAAACAAAAGCCCTTGTGGAACATTTGAAAAAATCCTATCCGGTGTTAGTGGAGGAAGTCACGCCTAATCCGCTGTCGATCGGCGATATCCAAAAAGTTTTGGCAAAGCTGTTAAAAGAGAATGTTTCCATCCGCAAACTGCCGGTGATCTTTGAAACGCTGGCCGACTATGGTAAATTAACAACAGATACTGATCTGCTGACGGAATATGCCCGCCAAAGCTTGGCAAGGCAAATTACGGAGCAGTATGCAGCGGGCGGGCAGAATTTAAAAGTGATCACTGTATCGGGAAAAGTGGAAAAGCTCATTGCGGACGGCGTCCAGCATACGGAACACGGCAATTATCTTTCCATAGACCCGGCTGTCTCGCAAAAAATTGTTCAGTCAGTTACACAGCAGGTGGAGCGGGTATCCCTCACAGGAAGCGCGCCGGTTATTCTTTGTTCGCCTGCAGTCCGCATGTATTTGCGGCAAATGATAGAAAGATATTTTCCGCAGGTTCCGGTACTTTCCTATAATGAACTCGAAGCAAATGTTGAAGTACAAAGCGTAGGGTTGGTGAACATTGAATGAAGATAAAAAAATTTTTGGCGCCGAGTATGGCTGAAGCAATGAAACAAATCCGCCTTGAACTGGGGGACCAGGCGGTGATCCTGAATTCGAAAGTCGTTCACCGGAAAGGATTTCTAGGCTTCATGAAAAAGAGGAATATTGAAGTCATTGCTGCTGTTGATCCGGAAGCGGGAAAAAATAAACATGAAAAAGCGGCGCAGCCTGCCAAAACCAAGCCGGAGCAGCTGCAGCGGCCTCTCATTCCGACCGTTATGGAGCAAACGGCGCCTTACGCCGAAAAAGAAAGCCTGTATAAAGAAATTGCCGAATTGAAAAAGGTTGTGCATGAAATTTCCAAATTTGCCAATGCCACTTTCCAAAAATACCCGCTGCCCATCCAAACATTTTTAAACTGGTGCTCATCCCAGGGCTTGGATGATTCTTTTCTTTTGCCGGTCGGCGATTCGTTGCTGAAAAAGTGGGATGAAGCAAATGGTGAAGCGTCTGAAGAAGAGATTTTGCGGTGGGGAAAAGCGCTGATCCGAAAAAGGCTGTCCCGTTTTTCATACGGGCGGAGCCGGCAAAAATACGTGAATCTTATCGGCCCCACGGGTGTCGGCAAGACGACTACATTGGCAAAAATGGCGGCACAGGCCGTTTTGGACAAAAAAGAAAAAATTGCTTTTGTAACGACGGATACATACAGGATTGCGGCGATCGAACAGCTGAAAACATATGCAAATCTGCTGAACGTCCCACTCGAAGTCATATACAAACTGTCCGATTTCCAAAAAGCAATTGAAAAATTTGCCGATTTTGACCGTATTTTTATTGATACGGCGGGACGGAATTACAGGGAATTGCAATATGTCCGCGAGTTGGAAAATTTGATCGATTTCAATGCGGAAATGGAAACATTCCTGACTTTATCGCTGACGATGAAGGAGAAAGACATGCAAGATATTGTGGAAAGTTTTCAAAGCATCCGGATTGACCGGTTCATCTTCACGAAACTGGATGAAACGACGACATACGGGGCAGCTGTTAATTTAATGGAGCAGTATGAAATAGGCTGTGCCTATTTGACGAACGGCCAGGATGTCCCGGACGATATGCTTGAGGCATCACCGGAAATTTTTGTCGAATACTTATTTGGAGAGAAAGGCAAATGAGGGACCAGGCAGAACAGCTTCGTGCAAAACTAAAAATGCAGTATGGGCAGCCGGCGAAAACGTTTGCGGTTGCAAGCGGCAAGGGCGGTGTCGGAAAATCGAATATTTCGGTCAATATGGCGATGGCGCTTGCCAAACAGGGGAAGAAAGTGCTTTTATTTGATCTTGACATTGGCATGGGCAATATCCATGTGCTGCTCGGGCTTGATGCCCCGTATACCATTTCGGATTTTATCAACCGTGAAATGTCGCTTTCGGAAATTATGTGCAAAGGGCCAAACGGCATTTCCTATATTTCGGCGGGCAACGGGTTCGCAGAAATTATCCAAATGGAAGAAGCCGAGATTGAAAAACTCGTCAATGAACTTGAATTGCTACAATATGATTTTGATTACATTATTTTCGATATGGGGGCCGGTGCCGCGCCGGCAAGCCTGGAGATTTTGCTGTCGGCGGATGATATTTTTATCGTGACAACGCCGGAGCCAACCGCCATTACTGATGCTTATTCCATGATTAAATATATTTGCATGCAGCGGTTCGACTCGGCCCTTTATTTAATTTGCAATCGCGCCGAAAAGGAAAAAGACGGGATTTTGACATTAAACCGCCTTCAATATACGGTAAAGAAGTTTTTGCAAAAAGAAGTGGAAATTCTCGGGGTTGTGCCGGAAGATTCGAACGTCAAAAAAGCCGTTTCAAGGCAGCTGCCGTTTTACGATGCTTTTCCGCATTCATCTGCCGCTAAAAAAATTGATGCTTTGCTTGAAAGTTATTTAAACGGCAATTTCGAAAGGCCCACAACGCGAGCGTCCGTTTTTGTGCGAAAACTGAAAGGGCTTTGGCTGAAAAACTGAATGTGCCCGGCCCGATGTGTAAAAAACATTACCGGCCGGGAGACGGAAGTATTCATAAAATGACAGTTGTTGAAAAGTAGGGGGCAGTTTTTGTGAATACACAGAAAACAAATGGTAAAGAACCGGCAGAACGGATCCATCATCAAATGCCTGTACATTTTGCGAAGGAATCCCCGCAAAAAGAGCGGATGAACAACAAAAAAATTGTCTGTATCGGAACATCGACCGGGGGGCCGCGTGCGCTGCAAACCGTGCTTTCTTCTCTTCCGGAAAATTTGGAGGCGCCTGTCTTGATTGTCCAGCATATGCCTAGCGGATTCACGAAATCGCTTGCCAACCGTCTGAATACCATATGCAGCATGACAGTAAAAGAGGCAGAAGACGGCGAAATGCTGAAAAAGGGGGTTGCCTACATTGCGCCGGGGGATTTTCATATGATGATTGAAGAACAAGGCGGCCGGATTATGATCCGTCTCGATAAATCACCGCCTGTAAACGGGCACAGGCCGGCGGTCGATAAAACATTTGAGTCGGCCAGCCATTTGAAACATTATGAAAAAATTGCTGTGATCATGACCGGAATGGGTTCGGACGGGACAAAGGGGCTGATAGAATTAAAAAAACGCGGCAATGTCAGGGCCATTGCCGAATCAGAGGAAAGCTGCATTGTTTACGGTATGCCAAGAAGCGCGATCGCAACGAATCTAATTGATGAGATTGTACATCTTAACCATATTGCGGATGCGATCGTGAAATTTATATGTGAGTAAGGTGTGGTATAGATGGAAATGAGCCAATACTTAGAAGTTTTTATTGAAGAAAGCAAAGAACATATCCAGTCTTTAAATGAAAATTTGCTGAATTTGGAAAAGAATCCGCAAGACTTGGCGATTGTCAATGAAATTTTCCGGTCTGCGCATACGTTAAAAGGCATGTCGGCTACAATGGGCTTCGAAAATTTGGCCAATTTGACACATAAAATGGAAAACGTACTCGATGCGATCCGGAATGGAAAGCTGACCGTTACACCTTCCACTATTGATGTCATATTTACTGCGGTTGACCATCTGGAAGCGATGGTGGATTCCGTTGCGAATGGCGGGGACGGAAAATTGGATGTGAGTGAAACCATTGCCCGATTGCATGCGGTAGAAAACGGGGATAACGCAATTGGGGAGGATGAAAAAGAAGTATCCGTTCCCGTGGCGGAAAAACCGGAATCCAACGAAATCGTATATGATGAGTATAAGCAGACGGTCATTGTTCAATCCAGAGAACAAGGGTACAATTGCTACCAGTTTACGGTCCGGTTGCGCAACGACTGTCTGTTAAAAGCGGCACGTGTTTTTATGGTGTTCGATATTCTCGAAAAATGCGGGGAAATCATCCAGTCCAATCCGCCGGTAGACCAGCTTGAAGAAGAACAGTTTGACAAAGAATTTACGGTGACATTGATATCAAAAGAAGATCGGGAAGAGATCAGGCAAAAAATTTTAAAAGTTTCAGAGATCGAACAAGTCAATGCAAAAACAATTGTGATAGAATCAGAACAACAAAGCCGGGACAATAAGGCGGAACCGTCCCCCCCTCTTAGCAAAGAAAAGGCTACCGCTCTAAAGAAGAAGGAAAACAAAGGGCCGGTGCCTAATATAAAAGGAGCGCCCGCCAAAAAACATAAAAATACATCAAAGACGATCCGTGTGAATATCGAAAGGCTGGACAACCTGCTGAATTTATTCGAGGAACTTGTCATTGACCGCGGGCGGCTTGAACAAATTGCAAAGGAAGTCAACCATTCGGAATTAAATGAAACGGTTGAAAGGATGTCGCGCATTTCTAGTGATCTGCAAACCATTATTCTTAATATGCGGATGGTGCCGGTCGAAACAGTGTTTAACCGGTTCCCGAGGCTGGTCCGCCAATTGGCAAGGGACCTGCATAAAAAAATGAATCTTGAAATAATCGGTGCCGAAACGGAACTGGACCGCACCGTGATTGATGAAATCGGCGATCCGCTCGTCCATTTAATCCGCAATTCATGCGACCACGGTATTGAACTGCCGGAACAAAGATTAAAAGCTGGAAAGCCTGAGACGGGAACTATTACATTAAAAGCCTACCACAGCGGCAACCATGTTTTCATCGAAATTGAAGATGATGGGGCCGGCATTAACCGCGAAAAGGTATTGGAAAAAGCGATTCAAAAAGGCATTGTGAAAGAAGAAGAAGCGAACGCTTTGACGGACAGCCAGATTTTTAACCTGATTTTTGAATCCGGTTTTTCCACAGCCGATAAAATTTCGGATATTTCAGGGCGCGGTGTCGGTCTGGATGTTGTTAAATCAACCATTCAATCTTTGGGGGGATCGATTTCCGTCCATTCTGAGGAAGGGCGTGGTTCCATTTTTACGATCCAGCTTCCGCTGACATTGTCTATCATTTCCGTCATGCTGGTTGAAATTGGATCCGAAAAATATGCAGTGCCGCTTACTTCTATTGTAGAAACGGCAATTATCAAAAAGGACCAGATTTTAAATGCGCACCACCAAAAAGTGATCGATTTCCGGGGCAAAGTTGTGCCGCTTGTATTTTTGAATGAAGTATTTGAAGTAACGGATTCGAAGACAAGTGATGAATTGGTTTCCGTCCTGATCGTCCGCAAAGGGGAGAAAATGGCCGCCTTTGTTGTTGATTCATTTATCGGCCAGCAAGAAATTGTTTTAAAATCCTTGGGAAATTACTTAACGAATGTGTTTGCTATTTCAGGGGCAACGATACTCGGAGATGGCCAGGTTGCACTGATTATTGACTGCAACGTACTAATTAAATAAAAATGAGAGGTTTCCATCATTCGTCGTAAAAGGCTATCGGTTGAGATAAGGAAGAAACGGTGCGAACGATCCGATGCCCTCTTGCCGCAGAATGCAATAAATCTTCAACGAAAGGGTCCGAAGAAGGCTAAGCAAATTCTATCCCCTAAAAGAAAGAGGTTGATAGTATTGGAGAAAGTGATCGTATTCCAATTAAACGATAAAGAATATGCCCTGCCGGTGAAGCAGGTGCTGTCCATCGAAAAACTGCAGCATATTACGAGGGTGCCGCTGACCGCGCCTTTTGTGCTCGGTGTGATGAATCTGCGGGGCGTGATCGTTCCGGTAATTGATTTGAAAAAACGGTTCGGAATGGAAGAAGACGATGAAGCCGGAAGCATCCGGGACAGCAAATTGATTATTGTCCGGATTTCGGATATTGAAGTGGGCCTTCTCGTTGATGAGGCAACTGATGTCCTTGATTTAAATGAGGATACGGTCGAACCAGAGCCCGAAGTGGTCAACAGCAGCAAAGAAGAATTTATTTCCGGTGTGGCGAATTTGGATCAGAGGCTCTTGATGCTGCTTGATTTAGAAAAAATTTTAATGCCAATATAATAGAGGTATTTCTATATGGATATCAAAAATAAAATCACATCACTCCACTTGGATGTTTTAAAAGAGATTGGGAACATTGGGGCAGGGCATGCGGCAACATCCCTCTCCAGACTGCTGCATAAAAAAATTG
The DNA here is from genome assembly GCF_008974225.1 of Weizmannia acidilactici. Taxonomy (NCBI): domain Bacteria; kingdom Bacillati; phylum Bacillota; class Bacilli; order Caryophanales; family Bacillaceae; genus Heyndrickxia; species Weizmannia acidilactici. Next base: position 65,936 of record NZ_BKZR01000001.1, read on the forward strand.
ATATGAAAGTGCCAGACGTCCATATCGCCTCTTTTGAAGAAATTATGGAGCTGATCGGCGGGGCGGAAATCGTTGTGGTGAGCGTATTTTTGCGGATTGAAGGCGATGCGCCTGGCAATATCTTTTTCATTGTGCCGGTTGCCCAGGGGGAAAGATTTATTAAAGAAATGATCGGGGATCCTGCGTTTTCGTTCGACAAACCGCCGTACCCCGAATTAGGGTTGTCAGCCATGCTGGAATTGGGGAATATTTTGTCGGGGTCTTATTTGACTGCACTTTCCGATTTTACGCATCTCGATATGTTTCCGTCTGTCCCGGCCCTCAGCATCGATATGTTCGGATCCATTATCAGCTATGGGCTGATCGAGCTTTCCCAGGTCAGCGACTATGCGATCGTGATTGATACGGTATTAAGCGACGAACAAGCGTCCAGTTCTGATGTGAAAGGCCACTTTTTCCTTTTCCCGGATCCGGGATCTTATGAAATCCTTCTCCGTTCCTTAAGAGTTGAACTCGATGGATAGCCGGCCGGAAATCATAAAAGTGGGCATTGCCGAAATGAAGATTGTAACGGCGCCTGGCCTTATCAGGACGACCGGGCTTGGTTCGTGTGTAGGCGTTATTTTATATGATCTGCCTGCTAAAACTGCCGGGCTTGCGCATATCATGCTGCCGTCTTCGTTAATTGCAAGGAATTCTGAGCATATTAATAAGGCAAAGTTTGCGGATACCGCCATCGAAGAGTTGATTGGCAGGCTCCTGCGCGCCGGCTGCAGCGCACATCGGCTGCTTGCAAAGATTGCGGGCGGGGCCGAGATGTTTTCCTTTTCTTCCATGAATGAAGCCATGCGGATCGGTCCCCGTAATGTGGAAGCTGTAAAAAAAGAGCTGAAGGAAAACCACATCAAGCTTGTGGCAGAAGATACAGGCGGAAAAAGCGGGCGCACGATCGAATTCAATCCTGAAACGGCGGTGTTGACCGTCAAAACTGTCAATCATGGGGTCATAGATATATAAAGAAGGAACGGACGTTTACGTTTTTGATGGCCCTATTTTTGGCTTTGCGATTCACCAATAAAGGCAACAAGGAGGGATGGCCGCATGGCAGAACCAGTACAGCAAGAAGAACAGAAGTATTGGGATTTGTGGGTGCGCTGCCGGGACCCGAAAGCCGGGGATGCCCTCGTGAAAAAATATATGCCGCTCGTTTCTTACCATGTCCAAAGGATTGCTGCCGGACTTCCCCGCAATGTATCGAAAGATGATTTGAAAAGCCTTGGAATGTTCGGACTCTTGGATTCTTTGAACAAATTTGATCCTTCACGTGAGCTGAAATTTGATACATATGCTTCTTTCCGCATCCGCGGTGCTATTTTGGATGGTTTAAGAAAAGAAGATTGGCTGTCAAGAGGAACGAGGGAAAAAGCAAAAAAAATTGAAAGTACGATCGAAAAGCTTGAGCAAAAATATATGCGCCCGGTTTCCCCAAAAGAAATTGCTTCCGAATTGGGGATGAAAGAGGAAGAGGTATATACAACAATGAATGAACAATTTTTTGCCAATGTGCTGTCCATTGAAGAAATCGGAACCGATTACGAAGAAGGCGAAACCGCATCCCCATTCGGCTTAAAGGACCAAAATGCCAACCAGCCGGAAGCCGAATTGGTAAAAAAAGAGACAGTGAAGGAATTGGCAGAAGTGATCCGGACACTGTCGGAAAAAGAGCAGCTCGTGTTAAGCCTCTTTTACCACGAAGAATGCACGCTTACGGAAATCGGCGAAATCCTGGGTCTGTCAACTTCCCGAATTTCCCAAATCCACTCGAAGGCCATTTATAAATTGAGGAATACTTTGGGAAAAAAGCTGCTTCCATAATGGAAATATACCGCCGGTCGGCCGCAATGGAGGGGGTGAAGAAACTTGGTTGCTTTTTTACTGGCATTATCTTTCCTTCTGAATGTACTCTCCATTTTTGCTATTATTTTGCTGTATTTGCGGCAAAACCGCACAGTACAGGCTGAAGAAAACTATAATAAAATGGTGAAGGAAATTGAAGAAATTTTTGCAGCGTATCTCTTGGAAATGAAAGAAGAAAATGATGCCTTTATCCGGAAAGTAAAGGCTGCCCGAACTGCAGACACCGGATCTCCACGGGCGGAAGGAAGCGTAAAACAAAATGAGCCGCCGGGCGCGGACGGGAAAATCGCCGAAGTGAAATCAGAAGCTTTTGTGCGTGCTGTTGCGGGCCGCGCATACCGTAAAGCGGCAGAACCGCCGCTTTCGGAAAATATGGAGCAGGAAGGGCAGGATGACTACCTGTTTCCTGAAAGCCCTGAAGAAGAAACAAGCCTTTTCCAGAAAGTGAATGAATTGCAAAAGATCGGGTATAACGTAGAAGAAATTGCCCAAAAATTAAATATAGGCAGGACGGAAATTGAATTGCTGTTAAAATTTCACTCCGGCCTGGAATAAAGCTTGATAGGCATTTTTATTTATGTTATAGTAATTGTCGGTGTTATCACACACGCTTCATGATTTGAAGGACGGTGCTGCATTTGCAGTCTCCTTTTGAAAAGGATTGAGGCGGAGGAAAATAAAACCATAGGAGGAAAACAAATGTCAGTCATTTCAATGAAACAATTACTTGAAGCTGGTGTACACTTTGGTCACCAAACGCGCCGTTGGAACCCGAAAATGAAGAAGTATATTTTCACTGAGCGCAACGGCATCTACATTATCGACCTTCAAAAAACGGTAAAGAAAGTTGAAGAGGCCTACAACTTTGTAAAAGAACTTGCCGAAAATGGTGGAACCATTCTTTTCGTCGGGACAAAAAAACAAGCCCAGGAATCCGTGAAGGATGAAGCGGAACGTTCCGGTATGTACTATGTAAACCACCGCTGGTTAGGCGGAACGTTGACAAACTTCGAAACGATCCAAAAACGCATTGACCGTTTAAAACAAATCGAAAAAATGGAAGAAGACGGCACTTTTGATGTCCTTCCGAAAAAAGAAGTTGTCCAGCTGAAAAAAGAACATGACCGTTTGGTAAAATTCCTCGGCGGCATTAAAGATATGAAGAACCTGCCGGATGCTTTGTTCGTGATCGATCCGCGCAAAGAACGCATCGCGGTTGCGGAAGCAAGAAAATTAAACATTCCGATTATCGGGATTGTTGACACAAACTGCGACCCTGATGAAATTGATTATGTCATTCCGGCAAACGATGATGCGATCCGTGCGGTGAAACTGCTGACAAGCAAAATGGCAGATGCCATCGTTGAAGCAAGGCAGGGTGAAGAAGATGCCGGTGAAGTTCCGGTTGAAACAGCAGAGTCGGCCGAAACGGCAGAAACTGAAGAATCGACTGTTGAAGCCTAAAATTAGTATCCCGATCGCGGGCCATTATAAAGCCGCATCTTATCTATAACATCCTAAAGAAAGGTGATAAGGAGGTTTCGTGCTTATCACCTTTTTTTAAGGGAACGAATTACATAATATTTAAGGAGGAAATCCCATGGCAATTACTGCTCAAATGGTTAAAGAACTTCGTGAAAAAACCGGCGCCGGCATGATGGACTGCAAAAAAGCGCTGACAGAAACAAACGGCGATATGGAAAAAGCCATCGACTATCTCCGTGAGAAAGGGATCGCAAAAGCTGCGAAAAAAGCGGATCGTATCGCTGCAGAAGGAACCACATATGTATTGAGCCAAGGCAATGATGCCGTTATTTTGGAAGTGAACGCAGAAACGGACTTTGTGGCGAAAAACGCAGAATTCCAAAACCTTGTAAAAGAAATCGCTGCGCATTTGCTGGCAACCAAACCGGCCGATTTGGATGCGGCTTTGAATTCCAAAATGGCTAACGGTTCTACTGTCAACGAATTCATAACACAGGCGATTTCCAAAATTGGCGAAAAAATCTCCCTTCGCCGCTTTGCCTTTAAAGCAAAATCGGATAACGGCGCATTTGGTGAATACCTCCATATGGGTGGCCGAATCGGCGTGCTTGTTGTTCTTGAAGGCACTACAGATGCCGGAGTCGCAAAAGACGTTGCCCTTCACGTTGCCGCGATGAACCCGAAATATGTTTCCCGCAACCAGGTTTCGGAAGAGGAAGTTGCTCATGAACGGGAAGTATTGAAGCAGCAGGCATTAAATGAAGGCAAGCCGGAAAAAATTGTCGAAAAGATGGTGGAAGGCCGCCTGAAAAAATACTTCGAAGAAATTTGTGTTGTCGACCAGGCATTTGTTAAAAATCCGGATCAAACTGTAGGCCAATATGTTGCTTCCCACAATGCAAAAATCGCGGAATTTGTGCGCTATGAAGTGGGCGAAGGCATTGAAAAACGCCAGGAAAACTTTGCCGAAGAAGTCATGAACCAAATTAAGAAAAACTAAAACAATGGAAAAAGGGGGACACACAGTGTTCCTCTTTTTAAAAAATTTAACTGTTTGTGCTTGCGAAAGTTTTCCTCACTTATGTGGGAAAAGCGGGCAACATGGGAAATACATGCATTATACATACAAAATGAACTGGAGGTTTAAAATGCTTACCCCTAAATACAAACGTGTTGTTTTAAAATTAAGTGGTGAGGCTTTGGCCGGAGAGCAGGGGTTTGGAATACATCCGACTGTCATCCAATCTGTTGCGCAGCAGGTAAAGGAAATCGTAGAACTAGGCGTTGAAGTGGCGGTCGTTGTCGGTGGCGGCAATATTTGGCGCGGCAAGATCGGCAGTCAAATGGGCATGGACAGGGCGACTGCTGATTATATGGGCATGCTGGCAACTGTCATGAACGCGTTGGCACTGCAGGACAGTCTCGAACAAAGCGGCGTTGAAACGCGTGTGCAAACTTCCATTGATATGCGCCAGGTGGCCGAGCCTTATATCAGAAGGCGGGCAATCCGGCATTTGGAAAAAGGGCGCGTTGTCATTTTTGCTGCAGGTACGGGCAACCCTTATTTTTCGACGGATACGACCGCTGCACTGCGGGCAGCCGAAATTGAAGCCGACGTCATATTAATGGCAAAAAATAATGTGGATGGGGTATATTCTGCCGATCCGAAATTGGATAAAAATGCCGTAAAATATGATGAGCTATCCTACCTGGACGTCATCAAAGAAGGGCTGGCCGTTATGGATTCAACTGCTTCATCTCTATGTATGGACAATGACATCCCACTTATAGTATTCTCAATTATGGAAGAAGGAAATATAAAACGCGCCGTCATGGGTGAAACCATCGGGACAATCGTTAGGGGGAAAGCATAATGACAAAGCAGGTCATTGATACGGCAAATGATAAAATGACAAAAGCAATTCAAGCTTTTCATCGCGAACTCAGTTCAATCCGTGCTGGCCGGGCAAACGCATCGCTGCTCGATAAAATCACGATAGCTTACTACGGAGCCCAGACGCCTGTTAACCAGCTTGCGTCCATTTCCGTTCCGGAAGCACGCCTTATGGTGGTGCAGCCGTACGATAAGACTGTACTCGGCGAAATCGAAAAAGCAATCTTAAAATCGGACCTCGGCCTGACACCGAACAATGACGGATCTGTCATCCGGCTTACGATCCCTCCACTGACGGAAGAGAGAAGAAAAGAACTGGTCAAATTGGTTAAAAAAGAAGCGGAAGAAGCGAAAGTCGCGGTCCGCAATATCCGCCGTGATGCAAACGATGAGCTGAAAAAACTCGAGAAAAACGGTGAAATTACGGAAGATGAACACCGCGGATTTGCGGATGATGTGCAAAAAATTACGGACCAACATATCAAAAAAATTGATAAAATCACAAAAACAAAAGAACAGGAAATCATGGAAGTCTGAAATCAGGCAAAAACTTCCATTGGCGCTTCGCCGGTGGAAGTTTTTTGTTCATACCACTGCCAAAAGCACGCCGGTAGCAGCAAAACAGATGATGGCCGCAAGTCCACTGTACAATGAAATTTTCGTGCGGCTTTCCCGTTGCTCTTTTGTTTCTAAAAAAATCATTTGCCCTTTGCCGGTCCCCACCTGCCCATGCCCTCCAAAAATGCAAAGGCCGGAAAATGAGAAGAATTTCATGGCACCCGATCCTCCCCACTGTATTAAGCTGCTATACGAATAAGCAACAGAAGGGTTCTTTTCCATTAGGATTTTTCAGCTTTTGAAACATGTTTAACAACAATCACGACTACACAAACGCATCTATTTTCTCTATAATAGAGAATGGCAAATTTAAAATATGATAGCCATACAAATTTTGCCAAATCGTAAACCGCAATACCCGTATGGCTGATGCGCCGTGCAATATGCAGGCGGATTCCATTTGGAGGGCAAATGTGCTTATGAATATAAAAAGATGGAAATCTTTCAATAAAGAAAGGGTGCCCGGGTACAGCACACGCGGGGAAAAGGTCAAAGCAGACGAAGTCCCCCGGCATGTTGCAATCATTATGGACGGAAACGGCAGGTGGGCGAAAAAGCGCCATTTGCCGAGGGTTGCCGGACACCATGAAGGAATGAAAACCATCCGCAAAATTACCCGAGTCGCCAATGAGCTTGGGATCAAAGTGCTGACACTGTATGCATTTTCAACTGAAAATTGGAAAAGGCCGAAAGCGGAAGTCGATTACTTAATGAAATTGCCGGAAGAATTTTTATCCACATATCTTCCAGAGTTGAAAGAACAAAATGTAAAGGTCCAGATGATGGGCCACAAGGAACAAATTCCGCTGCACACACAAAGGGCGATTAATAAAGCGATTCGGGAAACGGAAGGAAATAACGGCCTTATCTTGAATTTTGCGCTGAATTACGGCAGCCGGGACGAAATTATGCGTGCCGTGAAAAATATTTTAAATGATGTCAAAAATGGTATAATGGATGAAAATGAGCTGACCGAAGAAGTTTTCCACCGTTATTTAATGACGAACGGCCTACAGGATCCCGACCTATTAATCCGGACGAGCGGGGAAATCCGCCTCAGCAATTTCATGTTGTGGCAGCTTGCTTACACGGAATTTGTCTTTACGGATGTATTATGGCCGGATTTTAATGAGGAACATTTTCTGGACGCCATCGAGGAGTACCAGAAACGTTCCAGACGGTTTGGTGGTTTAAAAAGTGAGGAGCAGACTAGATGAAACAGAGAATCATAACCGCTGTCGTAGCAGCAGCCTTTTTTATTCCTTTTGTGATTTACGGGAAATTGCCGTTTATTTTGCTTGTCTATGCAATGGCGACCATTGCTTTGTATGAACTGCTGAGGATGGGGAAGCAGAGATTTTTTTCTTTTGAAGGGCTCCTTTCCGTACTGCTGTTGTGGATCATATTGTTCCCTTCCAAATACGTGCATTTCATTGAACGGTTCGGGTTTGCAAAACTCGAATATACTTACATGATTGTGCTGCTTTTTTTGGCATATACAGTGCTGACGAAAAACCGGCTTACGTTTGAAAAAGCGGGTTTCCATATTCTTTCCGCCATTTACGTGGGCATCGGCTTTTACTATTTTATTGAAACTAGAAATACGGCGGATTTAGGCATCACATATATTTTATACGCCCTTTTCTTAATTTGGGCGACGGATTCGGGCGCTTATTTTATCGGACGGGCTTTCGGCAGGCATAAGCTGTGGCCGGAAATCAGCCCGAATAAAACGGTCGAAGGCGCGTTTGGCGGTGTGCTGTGCGCTGTTATTGTCTCAGTCCTGTTTTTCTTTTTTACCGATATCGGTATCAGCCTCGGGCGGATGGTCGCCTCTACGGTCGTGCTGTCTATTTTCGGCCAGATTGGCGATTTGGTGGAATCCGCTTATAAGCGGCATTATGGCGTAAAGGATGCCGGGAATATTCTTCCGGGGCACGGTGGTATTCTGGATCGTTTTGACAGCTTATTATTTGTGTTGCCGCTCATCCATTTTTTAAAAATGATTGCAGCAAGGTGATATACGAGGGGGCGTATAAATATGAAACGGATTAGTCTTTTAGGGGCAACCGGCTCCATCGGCACGCAAACGCTGGATGTCATCCGGAATCACCCAAATGAATTTAAACTGGTTTCTTTTTCGGCAGGAAGCAATATAAATTTAACAAGGAAAATCATTTTGGAATTTCAGCCTGAATTCGTCTCAGTTGCTGGAAGAGAAGACTGCGTACGGTTGAAAAATGAATTTGGGGATGCTGCCGCTTTTTCATACGGGGAAGAAGGGCTAATCGAAGCGGCTGTTTATAAGGGAGCCGATCTGCTTGTAAATGCGGTTCTCGGGAGTGTCGGCCTTTTACCGACGCTTAAAGCGATCGAAGCAGGGAAAACGGTTGCTATCGCCAACAAAGAAACGCTTGTGACAGCCGGCCACCTTGTGTTGGAAGCAGCCGAAAAGGCCAAGACGGAAATTCTTCCGATCGACAGCGAACATTCGGCTATATTCCAATGTTTGCAAGGGGAAAATAGAAATGAAATCGAGCGTCTCATTATCACGGCGTCCGGCGGCAGTTTCCGAGACTATACAAGGGAACAGCTGATGCATGTGACCGTCAAGGATGCGCTGAACCACCCAAATTGGTCAATGGGTGCAAAAATTACGATCGATTCGGCAACAATGATGAATAAGGGCCTTGAAGTCATTGAGGCGCATTGGCTGTTCGGCCTTCCTTATGAAAAAATTGACACGGTGCTCCACCGCGAAAGCATTGTGCATTCTTTGGTGGAATTCCAGGATTTTAGCGTGAAGGCGCAGCTCGGCACGCCCGATATGCGGATTCCGATCCAATACGCCCTCAGTTACCCGAACAGGATGGAGCTTCCGGATGCAAAGCGCCTTGATTTGGCGGAAATCGGCCGGCTTCATTTTGAAAAAATGGACGAGGATCGTTTTTACTGCCTGAAGCTGGCTTATGAAGCCGGCAGGATAGGCGGATCAATGCCGGCTGTGCTGAATGCGGCCAATGAAACGGCTGTAAATGCCTTTTTGCAAGAAAAAATTCCGTTTTTACAGATTGATCAGTTGATTGAAAAGGCACTTGCAAGGCATAATGTAATTAAACACCCTGATTTGGAAACGATCCGTGCGGTTGATGCTGAAACGCGCGCCTATGTAAGTTCGCTTATTTAAACTGCGGATTGTTATGCATGTTGATCTTCCGGCCAGAGGCAGAAATTATTTTTAAAGTAAGGTGGTATTCATTTGACAACAGTAATAGCCTTTATTTTGATTTTTAGTTCGCTTGTCATTTTCCATGAAGCCGGGCATTTCTTCGTAGCAAAAAGAGCCGGAATTTTGTGTCGCGAATTTGCCATCGGCTTTGGCCCGAAGATCCTTTCCTTTAAGAAAAACGAAACGCAGTATACGATCCGTCTGCTCCCGATCGGCGGATATGTCAGGATGGCAGGGGAAGATCCTGACATACCGGAATTGAAACCCGGGCAGCGGATCGGGCTTTTGCTCGATGATAATGAAACGGTCGAAAAAATCGTGGTAAACGGGAAAGACCGGTATACCGGGCTGCGCATGATCGAGACGGAATCGGCTGATTTGGAGCATGCACTTGTGATAAAAGGCTATGAAGAAGGGGACGACGAGAACCTTCAAACGTTTAAAATAAAAAGGGATGCCGTGTTTGTGGAAGACCGTACGGAAATGCAGATTGCGCCGTGGGACCGCCAGTTTGCATCCAAATCTTTGGGAAAACGGGCACTGACGATTTTTGCAGGGCCGTTTATGAATTTTGTGTTGGCGGCGATTGTGTTTACGATGATGGCGATTGTTCAGGGCGTTCCGGTTTCCGATCCGGTACTTGGGACTGTAGTAAAGAATAGTGCAGCCGCTCAGGCCGGCCTCCACAAAGGGGATACGGTGATTAGCATTGACGGAGCGGAAATTTCCACTTGGAATGATATTGTAGAAGTGATCCAGAAGCATCCGGATGAAGAAATCACCTTTACAATTGAACGCGGCGGTAAAACGATGGATATTCCGGTAACGCCGAAAAGTGTGACGGTGGATGGCAAATTGATCGGCAGGATCGGGGTAAACAGCCCGGTTGACCATTCTCCGTTGAAAGTCGCCACTTACGGCATTACGCAGACGTATGTATGGACGGTGGAAATTTTTAAATTGCTCGGCCACCTGATTACAGGCGGATTTTCGATTGACGCGTTGTCAGGGCCGGTCGGCATTTACAAATCTACGGAGACAGTTGCCAAATCTGGCTTGATTTATCTCTTTAAATGGGCCGGGCTTTTAAGCATCAATATCGGGATCATGAACCTGCTCCCGCTGCCGGCTTTGGACGGCGGAAGGCTACTGTTTTTCGGGATTGAAGCTTTAAGGGGCAAACCGATTGACCGGCAAAAAGAAGGGATTGTCCATTTTATCGGCTTTGCGCTTTTAATGCTGTTGATGATTATCGTCACCTGGAACGATATCCAAAGGTTTTTCCTCTAGAATCTTATGCGGGCTGTTGATGGCCATCGCCGTTTTCGTTTCACTTTCCTGGTGCACGGCTTACGCTATTCCATGGATCATCGCGAATGCCGCGGATAAAACATGACTGCCATTGTCATCCGTAAAAATGATAAAATTTTCCAATCGGGCAATCGCCTATAGTTGATTGCCTGAATCTTATTGAAAACTGAATATAGGAGTGCGATTGTATGAGACAAAGTAAGATGTTTATTCCGACACTGCGGGATGTGCCTGCTGATGCCGAAATTAAAAGCCACCAGCTGCTTCTTCGTGCCGGATACATACGGCAGGTTGCAAGCGGCGTTTATACGTATTTGCCGCTGGCTAGAAATGTATTACATAAAATTGAAACAATTATCCGCGAAGAAATGGAAGCAATTGGCTCGATGGAACTGCTCATGCCGGCGCTGCAGCCTGCGGAATTATGGCAGGAATCGGGGCGTTGGTATTCGTACGGCCCTGAACTGATGCGGCTGAAGGATCGCCACGAACGTGACTTTGCGCTCGGTCCGACGCATGAAGAAGTCATTACAAGTCTCATTCGCGGCGAAATCAAATCGTACAAACGGCTGCCGCTTTCTTTATACCAGATCCAAACGAAATTCCGCGATGAAAAAAGGCCGCGTTTCGGTTTATTGCGGGGCCGCGAATTCGTCATGAAAGATGCGTATTCTTTTCATGCCGATCAAGAAAGCCTAGATGAAACGTATAACGATATGTACCGTGCCTATTCGAATATTTTCTCTAGGTGTAAACTCGATTTCCGCGCCGTATTGGCCGACTCGGGGGCAATCGGTGGGAAAGATACGCAGGAGTTTATGGTGCTTTCTGAAATCGGGGAAGACACAATTGCGTATTCCGATGCATCCGATTATGCGGCCAATATCGAAATGGCGGAAGTAAAAACGGTTTATACGAAGCCGGACAAACCGGAAAAGCCGCTTGAAAAAATCCCGACACCCGGGCAAAAGACAATCGCCCAGATCGTGGATTTCCTGAAAGCAGATCCTGTACAATGCCTGAAAACGTTAGTGCTGAAAGCGGATGACGAATATGTCATCGTGCTTGTGCGCGGCGACCATGAAGTGAATGAAATCAAAGTGAAAAACCTCCTCGGAGCCGAAACAATTGAGATGGCCGATCCGGAAATCATCAAAACGTTGATGGGGGCGGATATTGGTTCACTCGGCCCAGTCGGCGCCCCGGAAAACATCCGTATTCTTGCGGACAATGCCGTCCAGTATGTTGTAAACGGGATTTGCGGCGCCAACGAAAACGACTACCATTACATCAATGCCAACCCGGGGCGCGATTACCGTGTTGATTTGTACGGCGACCTCCGCAATATCCAGGAAGGGGATCCGTCGCCGGACGGAAAAGGAACGATCCGTTTTGCCCGCGGCATTGAAGTCGGTCATATTTTCAAACTCGGCACAAAATACAGCGAAGCGATGCACGCCGCCTTTTTGGACGAAAATGGCAGGGAACAGGTGATACTGATGGGCTGTTACGGGATCGGCGTTTCCCGCACATTAATGGCAGTCTGCGAACAGCATAACGATGATAAAGGTTTGGTATGGCCTGTCAATCTTGCACCGTTTGAAGTCCATCTAGTGCCGGTCAATATGAAAGATGAAAAACAAGCCGGGCTTACTGAAAAGCTCTATACGGAATTGCAAAAGCAGTTTACGGTTTTAATGGATGACAGAAATGAACGACCGGGTGTTAAATTTGCAGATTCCGATTTGATCGGGCTGCCGACCCGTGTAACGGTCGGGAAAAAAGCATCGGAAGGGATTGTAGAAATCAAGGTTAGAAAAACCGGCGAAGTGCTGGAAGTAAAACAGGAAGATTTGTCCGGCACCATTGCCAATATTCTTGCAAAACTTGCGTAATGGAATTGATCTGGGGCATCGGCTTTCCGGCCGGTGCTTCTCTGTTTATATTCGCGGCTGGCAAGATTTATACATGCTAGAATCGTTGAATTATCGTTATAGTTTTTTTAAGATGTTTACGAGGCTAACTTTAATGGATGGGAGAGGAAAACATGATTGAAAATCCCGCCGAAAAGAAAGAAAGGTTTCAAATTTTGCTGCAGCAGTTGAAACTGACGGACGACGGGCTTTACAGCCATTTTCAAAACGGGGAAATTGAAAAGCTTGTCGTGGAACGCCAGTCGAAACGATGGCACTTTTATTTTTTATTGGAAAAAATCCTTCCTATTGAAGCGTATTTACAGTTTTCAACCCGGCTGTGCCAAGCTTTTCAGCATATTGCAAAGGTCAGTTTTTCTATCCGGACGAAAGATGCATCTTTCAAGCCTGGGCTTGTAGCAGACTATTGGAACGCCTGCCTTCGGGAGTTTGAAGGCATGTCGCCGATGCTCTTGTCTTTATTGTCGGAGCAGGTGCCGAAAGTAACTGGCAATAAATTTACCTTAACCGGCCGGAATGATCCGGAAGCGAGGACATTAAAACAAAAATACGGGGGGCTGATTACCGGTTTTTACGAACGGGCAGGCTTCCCGAAGTTAATGTTTGATGTGGAAACCGCACCTGTACCGCAGTCTTCCGAAGAATATGCAAAATTTATGGAAGAAAAGAAAAAAGAAGATGAGGAACGGGCGAGGCAGGCGGTTCTGGAAATGCAGAAAAGCATGTCCGAAGACCGTAAGCAGGATGCGCCTGAAGATGAAGGCCCGCTGATGATCGGGCTGAAAATCCCGGATGATGACGAAATCCGCAGCATTTCGGAAATTGTGGATGAAGAAAGGCGCATTACGGTGGAAGGATATGTTTTTGACGTTGAAACAAAAGAACTGCGCAGCGGCCGGACGCTTTTGCAGCTGAAAATGACAGACTATACGAGCTCTATCCTTGTGAAAATGTTCTCGCGCGATAAAGAAGATGCCGCCCAGTTTGCCCGCCTGAAAAAAGGCATGTGGCTCAGGGCGCGCGGCAGCATCCAAAACGATACATTTGTGCGCGATTTGGTCATGATTGCGAATGACATTTGTGAAATTGCCCCGCATGTACGCAAAGATACAGCCTCGGAAAATGAAAAGCGCGTCGAACTCCATCTCCATACGCCGATGAGCCAGATGGACGCCGTTACTTCTGTCAGCGACCTTGTGGCTCAGGCGAAAAAATGGGGGCATCCGGCCATAGCGGTCACGGACCATGCCGTAGCGCAAAGTTTCCCGGAAGCTTACAGCGCCGGCAAAAAGAACGGTATTAAAGTGATTTTCGGCCTTGAAGCCAACCTCGTTGACGACGGGGTGCCGATCGCTTATAACGATGCCCATGTGAATCTTGATGAGGCGACATATGTTGTGTTTGACGTCGAAACGACAGGGCTTTCCGCCGTCTACGACACCATTATTGAAGTGGCAGCCATTAAAATTAAAAACGGGGAAGTGATTGACCGTTTTGAACGGTTTGCCAACCCTGGGCACCCGCTCTCAAATACGATCATTGAGCTGACGAACATTACCGATGAGATGTTAAAAGATGCGCCGGATATTTCGGTAGTGCTGAAAGAATATCACGAGTGGATCGGCGATGCCATTTTGGTTGCCCATAACGCTTCGTTTGATGTCGGCTTTTTAAATGTGGGCCTGCAGAAAATCGGTTTGCCGAAATCGAACAACCCGGTTATTGATACGCTCGAACTTGGCCGGTTTTTATACCCGGATTTTAAAAACTACCGGCTGAATACGCTCGCGAAAAAATTCAATGTCGAACTGACCCAGCATCACCGCGCGATTTACGATACGGAAGCAACCGGGCAGATTTTCCTGAAGATGCTGAAAGACGCACGCGAAAGGAATATCGAATACCATGACCAGTTTAACCAGTATATGGGCGAAGGCGGCGCATTTAAACGGGCGCGCCCGTCCCACTGCACCCTGCTTGTGCAGACGCAGGAAGGCCTGAAAAACTTATTTAAACTGATTTCGTTATCGCATATCGATTACTTTTACCGCGTGCCGCGGATTCCGCGTTCACAGCTGCAAAAGTACCGCGACGGAATTCTTGTCGGGTCCGGCTGCGACAAAGGCGAAGTTTTCGAAGGGATGATGCAGAAAGATCCGGCAGAAGTTGAGGAACTGGCACGCTTTTATGACTTTCTGGAAGTGCATCCGAAAGAAGTGTATGCGCCCCTTATTGAACAGGAACTTGTCCGCGATGAAAAAGCGCTCGAAGAAATCATTGCAAAGATCGTGAAACTTGGCGAAAAATTAAATTTGCCTGTCGTTGCGACTGGCAATGTCCATTATTTGAATCCGGAAGATAAAATCTACCGGAAAATCCTGATCAGCTCCCAGGGCGGCGCGAATCCGCTCAACCGGTATGAGCTGCCGGATGTCCATTTCCGTACAACGGATGAAATGCTGGAATGCTTTGCTTTTCTCGGCGAAGAAAAAGCGAAGGAAATCGTCGTTTATAATACGCAGAAAATCGCGGATTTAATCGGGGATGTCAAACCGATTAAAGATGATTTGTACACGCCGAAAATTGAAGGGGCGGAAGAAGAAATCCGCGAGCAGAGTTATAAGCGAGCAAAAAGCATATACGGTGATCCGCTGCCGGAGATTGTCGAGGACAGACTTGAAAAAGAGCTGAAAAGCATTATCGGCCACGGGTTTGCGGTCATTTATCTGATTGCCCATAAGCTTGTAAAAAAATCTTTGGACGACGGATACCTTGTCGGTTCGCGGGGGTCGGTCGGTTCCTCATTGGTCGCAACCATGACGGAAATTACCGAGGTCAATCCGCTCCCGCCACATTATGTCTGCCCGAACTGCAAGCATTCCGAGTTTTTCGATGACGGTTCCATCGGTTCCGGCTTTGACCTGCCGGATAAAAACTGCCCGAACTGCGGGGCAAAATACAAAAAAGACGGCCATGATATCCCGTTTGAAACGTTCCTCGGCTTTAAAGGGGATAAAGTCCCGGATATTGATCTGAACTTTTCCGGCGATTACCAGCCGCGCGCCCATGCTTACACAAAAGTTTTGTTCGGCGAAGACTTCGTATACCGGGCGGGGACGATCGGCACCGTTGCCGAAAAAACGGCATACGGTTATGTAAAAGGGTACGCACAGGACCATAATATCACCTTCAGGGGTGCTGAAGTCGACCGGCTTGTCCAAGGCTGCACCGGCGTCAAACGGACAACCGGCCAGCACCCGGGCGGCATCATCGTTGTTCCTGATTATATGGACATTTATGATTTCACGCCGATCCAGTATCCGGCCGATGACAGCAGCTCTGATTGGCGGACGACGCATTTTGACTTCCACTCGATCCACGATAACATTTTAAAGCTCGATATACTCGGGCACGATGATCCGACCGTCATCCGCATGCTACAGGATTTAAGCGGTATCGACCCGAAAACAATTCCGACCGATGATCCGGAAGTCATGAAAATTTTCAGCGGAACGGAATCGCTCGGGGTGACGGAGGAGCAAATCATGTGTAAAACCGGCACACTCGGCATTCCGGAATTTGGAACAAAGTTTGTGCGGCAGATGCTCGAAGATACAAAGCCGACGACGTTTTCCGAACTCGTCCAGATTTCGGGGCTTTCGCACGGCACGGATGTATGGCTCGGCAATGCGCAGGAACTGATCCAAAACGGGACATGCACCCTTCCGGAAGTGATCGGCTGCCGGGACGATATTATGGTGTACTTGATTTATCAGGGCCTTGAGTCTTCCCTTGCCTTTAAAATAATGGAATCGGTGCGGAAAGGGAAAGGGCTGCAGCCGGAGATGGAAGAAGAGATGATCAAGCAGAATGTGCCGAAATGGTATATTGAATCGTGCAAAAAGATCAAATATATGTTTCCGAAAGCCCACGCCACCGCATACGTCCTGATGGCGGTCCGGATTGCTTATTTTAAGGTGTACTATCCGCTTTTATACTATGCAACTTACTTTACGGTTCGGGCGGAAGATTTTGATTTGGACGCGATGATCCACGGTTCAAACTCGATCCGGGCGAAAATTAACGAGATCAACGCAAAAGGGATGGATGCGTCGGCAAAAGAGAAAAGCCTGCTGACGGTATTGGAACTGGCGCTTGAAATGTGCGAGCGCGGCTTCCGCTTCCAGCCGATTGATTTGTACCGTTCGGAAGCGGACAAGTTTGTCATCGACGGCGACTCGCTTATTCCGCCTTTCAACGCCATTCCGGGCCTAGGCACAAACGCGGCTGTCAATATTGTAAAAGCGCGTGAAGAAGGCGAATTCCTGTCAAAAGAAGATTTGCAAAGGCGCGGGAAAGTATCGAAAACGATTATGGAATACCTTGACCAGCACGGCTGCCTAGAATCGCTTCCGGAGCAAAACCAATTATCCCTGTTTTAATAGACTTTATTCGAAAAAAGTATAATCTTTTTCAAATTTGCATTTTCAAGTATGTTATGGTATAGTCTTTTATGGAAATACTACTGATAAACTCTCGTGTAAAAGAGTGGGGCGTAACCCCGCTCTTTCGTGTTTTAAATCGGAACTTTTCAGGAGGTCAGCATGAGTAAAGTCGTTGAAGTGGTGGAAGAACTTGCATCCCCGATTGCGGAAGAACTCGGCCTTGAACTGGTTGATATCGAATATGTAAAAGAAGGAAAAAGCTGGTTCCTTCGTGTCTATATTGATAAAGAAGAAGGTGTGGATATCGAGGAGTGCGGGCTTGTAAGCGAACGCCTCAGCGAAAAGCTGGATGAAGTTGACCCGATTCCCCACAATTATTTTCTTGAGGTTTCATCACCGGGTGCCGAACGCCCATTAAAAAAACAGCGGGATTTTGAACGCGCTGTCGGCCGGAGCGTTCTCGTCAAAACTTATGAGCCGATTGACGGGGAGAAAATATTCCAGGGAAAACTGATCGCTTTTCAGCCTGATTTATTAACATTAGAATGTAAGGTGAAAACAAGAAAAGTCGAAAAGGAAATCCCGTTTGAAAAAGTGGCCCAGGCGCGACTGGCCGTTGAATTTTAAAGCGTAAATGAAAGAAGCGGTTCATCAGCAGTAAAAGCTCCAAAAAATGAAGGGGGACCAAATTTCCATGAGCTCAGAATTGGTAGATGCTCTTACAATGCTTGAAAAAGAAAAAGGGATTTCGCGGGAATTGCTTGTCGAAGCGATTGAAGCCGCCCTTGTCTCGGCATACCGCCGCAACTTTAACCAGGCGCAGAATGTAAGGACGGATTTGAACCTTGCAAACGGCACAATCCGCGTTTTTGCCCGTAAAGATGTTGTAGAAGAAGTTTTCGATTCAAGGCTTGAAATATCGCTTGAAGACGCCAAAAAAATTAATCCATCGTATGAAATCGGGGATGTTGTCGAAATCGAAGTGACACCGAAAGATTTCGGCCGGATTGCGGCACAAACCGCGAAACAGGTTGTGACGCAGCGTGTCAGGGAAGCGGAACGGGGAATCATTTACAACGAGTTCATCGACCGCGAAGACGATATTATGACAGGGATTGTACAGCGGAAAGACGCGCGTTTTACGTATGTCAGCCTTGGAAAAGCCGAAGCATTGCTGCCGCCGGGCGAACAGTCGCCGAATGAAGCGTACAATCCGCACGACAGGATCAAAGTGTATATCACAAAAGTCGAAAAAACCACGAAAGGTCCGCAGATTTTCGTTTCACGGACGCACCCGGGTCTATTAAAACGGTTGTTTGAATTGGAAGTCCCGGAAATATACGACGGGACAGTTGAAATCCGCTCCGTGGCCCGCGAAGCAGGAGACCGCTCGAAAATTTCCGTTTATACTGACCGTCCGGATGTCGATCCCGTCGGGGCATGCGTCGGTCCTAAAGGGGCGCGCGTGCAAGCGATCGTTAACGAACTTCATGGCGAAAAAATCGATATCGTAAAATGGTCGGACGATCCGGTTGAGTTTGTCGCAAATGCATTAAGCCCTTCAAAAGTGCTTGATGTCATTGTGGATGAAAAAAATAAAGCGACGACTGTCATCGTCCCGGATTACCAGTTATCGCTTGCAATCGGGAAACGCGGCCAGAATGCAAGACTGGCGGCGAAACTGACAGGATGGAAAATTGATATTAAGAGCGAAACGGACGCAAGGGAAACAGGCATTTATCCGCGCCCGGAAACTTTTGAAGGAGAAATGCCGGCTGAAACGGAAGAAACGCTGGATCCCGTTCTAAATAAAGAAACGGCCGAATTCCTTGCTGCGGAAGAAGAAACCGGACTCCATGCGAAAGAGGAAAAAGTGCCTGAATTTGATGAAAAAGATGATGAAATCGAATAAGGAGTGAGGACGATGGCGACACGTAAGAAAATTCCGATGAGAAAATGCGTTGCAACGGGAGAAATGAAACCGAAAAAGGAAATGCTCCGTATTGTCCGTTCCAAAGAAGGGGAGATTTCAATCGACCCGACCGGGAAAAAATCCGGAAGAGGCGCCTATCTTTCAAAAGATGAGGAAGCCGTGCTTTTGGCAAAGAAAAAAAATATTCTCGCAAGCCATCTCGGCGCTGCGATAGAAGATTCCTTTTACGATGAAATATTGGCGTTTATCCAAAAAGAAAAAAAGGAGAATAAACAAAAACTATGAACGGAAACCGGGCGATGTCCTTTTTAGGCCTTGCCAACCGGGCAGGAAAAGCCGTTTCGGGAGAGGAGCTCGTTCTGAAAGAGGTTCGGTCGGGCCGGGCAAAGCTTGTATTATTGTCAAAAGATGCCTCATCCAACACGTCGAAAAAGGTTTTAGATAAATGCCGTTTCTACAATGTGCCTGTACATTTTGTTGAAACGAGAGAAACACTTGGGAAAGCCATCGGGAAAGAGGCAAGGGTTACAGTGGCGGTTTGCGACCGCGGTTTTGCGGAAAAACTTGCCGAACTGCTCGATGAATCATAGGTGGGGGTGACGACATGAGCAAAATACGTATTTACGAGTATGCGAAAGCTCATCATACTTCAAGCAAGGAAGTCATATCGAAATTAAAACAAATGAATATAGAGGTATCCAATCATATGTCGATGATCGATGGGGAAACTGTAAGTAAGCTGGATGCTTTCTACAGCGGAAAGAAGCAACATTCGGACGGGAAAAAACAAAACGTACAAAAAGCGCCTGCAAAACGTGAAAGGAATGAAAAAGCCGAGAAAGCACAGCCTGAAGGCCGCGAACACCATGAAAAGAGCGGAAAACAAAGGCAGAAAAACGGGAATCACGGAAACGGCAATATGAAAAAGCAAGCGCGTGAAAACAATGTGAAACCTTTCAACAAGCAAAAGAAAAACAAGAAAAATAAAAATGCCAAACAACAGCCACAGCCTGCCCAAAAGAAAAAGGAACTGCCTGAAAAAATTACGTTCACCGAATCGCTGACAGTGGCGGAACTGGCGAAAAAGCTGAACCGTGAGCCGTCCGAAATTATTAAAAAATTGTTCCTATTGGGCGTTGTGGCAACGATCAACCAGCAGCTCGACAAAGACGCAATCGAGTTGATTGCCTCGGAATACGGCGTGAAAGTCGAAGAAGAAGTTGTCATCGACCAGACGGATTTGGAAACGTATTTTACGGAAGACCGTGAAGAAGACCTTGAAGTCCGCCCGCCGGTTGTCACCATTATGGGCCATGTCGACCATGGGAAAACAACGACACTTGATTCCATCCGCCACACGAAGGTCACTGCAGGGGAAGCAGGCGGCATTACACAGCATATCGGTGCGTACCAGGTCAAAATTGATGGTAAAAAAATTACGTTTTTGGATACGCCCGGTCATGAAGCATTTACGACGATGCGGGCGCGCGGGGCGCAGGTAACTGATATTACGGTTCTTGTCGTCGCGGCTGATGACGGCGTGAAGCCGCAGACTGTGGAAGCGATCAACCACGCAAAAGCAGCAGATGTGCCAATTATTGTTGCTGTCAATAAAATTGACAAACCGACGGCTAATCCGGAGCGGGTCATGCAGGAATTGACAGAATACGGACTGATTCCGGAAGATTGGGGCGGCGATACGATTTATGTCCCGATTTCCGCTTTAACGGGGGAAGGAATCGATAACCTGCTTGAAATGATTTTACTTGTCAGCGAAGTGGAAGAACTGAAAGCCAACCCGAACCGGCGTGCGCTCGGCTCAGTCATTGAAGCGCGCCTTGATAAAGGCCGCGGCCCTGTTGCAACATTGCTCGTGCAAAATGGCACGCTGCATGTTGGCGATCCGATCGTTGTCGGCCATACTTACGGGCGTGTCCGCGCAATGGTCAATGACCTCGGACGCCGTGTAAAAGAAGCCGGCCCGTCCACGCCGGTCGAAATCACCGGCTTGAATGATGTCCCTGAAGCGGGCGACCGTTTTGTCGTATTCGAAGACGAGAAAACCGCGCGCCAAATTGGGGAAGCCAGAAAACAGCAGGCTGTCCAGGCGCACCGCAACGAAACGGCCCGCATCAGCCTTGACACCTTGTTTGAACAATTGAAACAAGGGGAAATGAAAGAATTAAATGTCATCGTAAAAGCGGATGTGCAAGGTTCTGTTGAAGCGCTGACCGCAGCCCTGCAAAAAATTGATGTGGAGGGCGTCAATATTAAAGTCATCCATACAGGGGTCGGTGCGATCACTGAATCCGATGTGGCGCTCGCCTCTGCGTCCAACGCGATTATTATCGGGTTTAACGTCCGCCCGGATGCCAATGCAAAACGTGCGGCCGAAACGGAAAAAGTCGATATCCGCCTGCACCGCATCATTTATAAGGCGATCGAAGAAATTGAATCGGCGATGAAAGGGATGCTCGATCCTGAATACGAAGAAAAAATCATCGGTCAGGTCGAAGTACGGCAGACGTTTAAAGTATCCAGAATCGGCACAATTGCCGGCGGCTATGTAACCGACGGGAAAATTACCCGCGACAGCGGCGTCCGCGTCATCCGCGACGGCGTCGTCATTTACGAAGGCGAAATCGATACGCTGAAACGGTTTAAAGATGATGTGAAAGAAGTCAATCAGGGGTACGAATGCGGCATCACCATTAAAAACTTTAATGACATCAAAGAAGGAGATGTCCTCGAGTCCTTTATCATGGAAGAAGTAGAAAGGGCATGATTGGCAGCGTCCGGTGCGAATTTCACATCCATGATGCCCATTCGCTGAAAGAAAAACGGGCGGTTTTGCAAAGGATGCTGACACGTCTGAAGCAAAAATACAATGTCGCGGCTGGTGAAATGGATTTCCAGGATGTATGGCAGCGGACCATGATTGAGGTAGTAACGGTCGCATCAAGCCAGGCCAAGGCAGAAAAAGAATTGCAGAGGGCGATCAAGTTTCTCGACTCTTGCCCGGAGTGGGAGCGGCTTGAAACGAATTTTGAATGGCTATAAATGAGGTGTGAGTGATGAGTCTTCGTACGAGCAGGGTTGGCGAGCAAATGAAAAAAGAGCTGAGCGATATCATCGGCAGAAAATTAAAAGACCCGCGCGTCGGCTTTGTGACAGTCACCGATGTGGAGGTCACAGGCGATCTGCAGCAGGCAAAAGTGTTCATCACCGTTTTGGGCGATGATGAGAAAAAGAAAGAAACACTTGCCGGCTTGGAAAAAGCAAAGGGATTTATCCGGTCGGAAGTGGGCAACAGGATCCGGCTGCGCAAAACGCCTGAACTGTTTTTTGAAATCGATGAATCCATTGAATACGGCAACCGCATTGAAACATTGATTAAAAAGATTCATGACAGTGAAGAGTGACCATTGTTGGAAACTGATTGCAGCCGAAAACGGGTTCAATCGGTTTCCTTTTTTTAAGCTTTGTTTGGGGAATATTTTTCCATCACGGAGTTAAGGAGCCACATGGTAAAAGCAGCCCTTGCATAGCTGCGATAAGTATCAGGAAGGAAGTGAAATCATGGATGGGATTCTACCGCTGTGGAAACCGGCAGGGATGACTTCGCATGATTGCGTTTTTAAAATCCGGAAACGATTAAAAATAAAAAAAGTAGGCCACACCGGCACGCTCGACCCGGATGTGGAAGGGGTGCTGCCGGTCTGCATCGGACGAGCAACGAAAATTGCCGAATTTCTCACAGATGCCGGCAAAACGTATGAAGGAGAAGCAACAATCGGTTTTTCAACCACGACGGAAGACGCATCCGGAGAGACGGTAGAAAGAAAAGAAATCACCCGCCCGATCCCCCGTGAAGAAATTTTGGCGGTTTTCGCATCGCTAACCGGCCGCATAACGCAAACGCCCCCAATGTTTTCGGCGGTAAAAGTGAACGGGAAAAGGCTTTATGAGTATGCAAGGCAGGGGATCGAAGTGGAGCGGCCTTCAAGGGAAGTTGAAATTTACAGCCTCGAATTATTGGACCAGCGAGAAATCTTTGAAGGCCCGCTCGTGTCTTTCCGATTTCGCGCATCCTGCAGCAAAGGGACTTATATCCGTACCCTTGCTGTCATGATGGGCGAAAAGCTCGGCTATCCCGCCCATATGTCGAAGCTTTCAAGAACGATGGCGGGGAGTTTTTCAAAGGAACAGTGCTTCACACTTGAAGAGGTCGGTAAGTATGCAGAAGCCGGTATGGCGGAAAAATTGCTTTTCCCGATGGAAGCGGGGCTGAACCATTTGCCGAAATGGGAAATAAGTGATACATTAGCAGAGAAAGTAAAAAACGGCGCAGTATTGGAAAAAGGTGCACATTGGCAAAATGGCGGCGGCATCATGGCATTATTTCACCGCCATAAAATTATGGCAATTTATCAACCCCATCCCAAGCGGCCCGGCTTTATCAAACCGGTAAAAGTGATCAGAAATGATCTTTCAAATTTTTAATATTCCCGCATTCCCTTGTGTGAATCCGGATTTCGCGGGTACAAAAAATTTAACAGAGCCAAACTGAAAAGGGAAAAGGTGAGAAACATTGAAAGTATTGACGGTTCATCATCCCCATTCCTTCCGCCCCGGCGATTTTCCCCCGCTTGCAATCGCTTTGGGCTATTTTGACGGTATCCACCTTGGCCACCAAAAAGTGATCAGGACAGCGAGGGAAATTGCGGAGCAGAACGGCTGGAAAAGCGCGGTAATGACATTCGAGCCCCATCCTTCTGTTGTACTTGGGAAAAAAAAAGAAGGAATCGAATTGATCACACCGCTCGGGGATAAAATCAAATTGATAGAGGCACTCGGCATAGACTATTTATTTATCGTACGGTTTACCTCCAGCTTTGCAAATCTTTTGCCGCAGCAATTTGTCGATCAATATTTGGCCGTGCTGGGGGCCAAACATGTTGTGGCCGGTTTTGACTATACATACGGCAAGTTTGGCAAAGGGAATATGGGAAACCTGCCGGAATACGCAAACGGACGTTTCGCGATTACAACAGTCGGGAAAGTCGTACTTGAAAATTCGGAAGAAAAGGTCAGCTCGACTTTAATTCGGACAAAAATAAGAGAAGGAAAAGTCAGGGACGTGGAACGCTTGCTTGGGCGCTATTATGAAATCAAGGGGGTCGTCGTCCACGGGGAAAAAAGGGGCCGTCAGCTCGGCTTTCCGACCGCAAACATCCAATTGTCCGATCCGTATATGCTTCCCCCGAACGGCGTTTATATTGTGCAAATGATGGTCGGGGATGTCTGGCATAACGGCTTATGCAGCGTCGGGTACAACCCGACTTTCAAAAATCCGGACGAATACGAAAAAACGACTGAAGTGTATTTGCTGGATTTTTCCGAGACGATTTACGGGGAAGAAGTTATTGTCAGGTGGCTTCGACGGATCCGTGAAGAGAAGAAATTTGACCGCGTGGAGGATTTGATTGAGGAAATGAAAAGGGATGAGCAAGCCGCAAGAAGCTACTTTGAAAAATATTGAACTTCCACTTGTGTTTTGGTTTAAAAAGTAGTATTCTATTACAGTAACAGTAACAGGAACCTATGCTTGGCAGTGCGACCCACCGACGCCTGCTCGGCACAAGGGGATTGAAGTTGAGGAGGTGAACAGTATGGCGATTTCAAAAGAACGTAAAAATGAAATCATCAACCAATTTAAAATCCACGAGAACGATACCGGTTCTCCGGAAGTGCAAATTGCTGTATTGACGGAAGAAATCAACAAATTAAACGATCATTTGCGTGTCCATAAAAAAGACCATCATTCCCGCCGCGGTTTGATGAAAATGGTTGGGAGACGGCGTAATTTGTTGACTTATCTGCGCAATAAAGATGTGCAGCGTTACCGTGAATTGATTAACCGGTTAGGCTTGCGCCGATAAATAAAATGCAGGTTGCAAAAAAGCGGGATCATTCCCGCTTTTTTGCAATGTTTATATCTCCCCTTTTCTCC
Organism: Weizmannia acidilactici; assembly: GCF_008974225.1. Taxonomy (NCBI): domain Bacteria; kingdom Bacillati; phylum Bacillota; class Bacilli; order Caryophanales; family Bacillaceae; genus Heyndrickxia; species Weizmannia acidilactici. Next base: position 90,715 of record NZ_BKZR01000001.1, read on the forward strand.
GCCGCCGGATGTATCCGAAGCGCCGCCTGGTTTCTCCTTCCCATCCTGGTGCGGCCTGTACATACATAGCAATACGATTTGATTCTCTAATATGAATCATCACCCCATGCTTATCTTTAGATTGAATGTGAAACAATAGTAAGAAATAAGAAAGGAGAATTTTTTCTATATGGCACAGGACAAACACATATATACGATAGACTGGGCCGGTCGTCCGCTCACTGTGGAAATCGGCCAGCTCGCGAAACAGGCGAACGGCGCCGCACTTGTCCGCTATGGCGAAACCGCTGTCCTCAGTACGGCAACCGCCTCAAAAGAACCGAAAAATGTAGATTTTTTTCCGTTGACGGTAAACTATGAGGAACGCTTATACGCTGTCGGGAAAATCCCGGGCGGTTTCATTAAACGGGAAGGGCGCCCGAGTGAAAAGGCGATCCTTTCAAGCCGTTTGATTGACAGGCCGATCCGCCCGCTGTTCGCCGATGGTTTCCGTAATGAAGTGCAGGTCGTCAGCATGGTGATGAGCGTCGACCAAGATTGCACGCCGGAAATGGCGGCTATGCTTGGTTCCTCTCTTGCGCTGAGCTGCTCGGATATTCCGTTTGAAGGCCCGATTGCCGGCGTCATTGTAGGAAGGGTTGACGGCCGGTTCGTCATTAATCCGACGGTTGAACAGATGGAAAAAAGCGACATCAATTTAACCGTTGCTGGTACAAAAGATGCCATCAACATGGTTGAAGCCGGCGCCAAGGAAGTGCCGGAAGAAGTGATGTTGGAAGCGATCATGTTCGGCCATGAAGAAATTAAACGCCTGATTGAATTCCAAGAAAAAATTATTGCCGAAGTCGGAAAAGAAAAAATGGCTGTGGAACTGTTTGAACTCGATCCGGAACTGGTGGAAAAGGTCAGCTCCATGTGCCGGGAAGACATGGTGAAAGCGATCCAGGTGCATGAAAAGCAGGCCCGCGAAGAGGCGATCAAAGCGGTCAATGACCGGGTGCTTGAGCAGTTTGAGGCTGAGGAAGCCGACGAAGAGACGATAAAACAGATTAAGCAGATTCTGCATGATATCGAAAAAGAGGAAGTCCGTAAGCTGATCACTGTCGATAAAATCCGCCCGGACGGCCGCAAAATCGATGAAATCCGGCCGCTTTCCTCCGAAGTGGGCGTTTTGCCGCGCACGCACGGCTCGGGGCTGTTTACCCGCGGACAGACGCAGGCTTTAAGTGTTTGTACATTGGGCGCTTTAGGTGATGTGCAAATTTTGGATGGACTTGGCATTGAAGAATCGAAGCGCTTTATGCACCATTACAATTTCCCGCCGTTCAGTGTAGGAGAAACCGGGCCGATGAGAGGGCCGGGACGTCGCGAAATCGGGCACGGGGCATTGGGAGAACGCGCCTTGGAACCGGTCATTCCGGATGAAAAAGAGTTCCCGTACACGATCCGGCTTGTTTCTGAAGTTTTGGAGTCGAACGGTTCCACTTCGCAGGCAAGCATCTGCGCTTCCACCCTTGCAATGATGGATGCCGGGATTCCGATTAAAGCACCTGTTGCCGGGATTGCAATGGGGCTTGTCAAAAATGGGGAGCATTATACGATTCTAACGGATATCCAGGGTATGGAAGACCATCTTGGTGACATGGACTTTAAAGTTGCCGGGACCGCAAAAGGCGTTACTGCGCTACAAATGGATATTAAAATCGACGGATTGTCAAGGAAAATTTTGGAAGAGGCGCTGCAGCAAGCCAGAAAAGGCAGGATGCAGATTCTCGATCATATGATGTCGACAATATCGGAAACGCGTGACCATCTGTCCATCTATGCACCGAAAATTTTAACGATGACGATCAATCCGGATAAAATCAGGGATGTCATTGGGCCGAGCGGCAAACAAATCAATAAGATTATCGACGAGACAGGCGTCAAAATCGATATTGAACAGGATGGCACGATCTTTATATCGTCAACGGACGAAGAAGCAAACAACAAAGCGAAGAAAATCATCGAAGACATCGTCCGCGAAGTGGTTGTCGGCCAGGTTTACCTTGGCAAAGTGAAACGGATCGAAAAATTTGGTGCGTTTGTTGAAATTTTTAATGGGAAAGACGGCCTTGTCCATATTTCGGAACTTGCGGAAGAACGCGTGCGCAGAGTGGAAGACGTCGTCAAAATCGGCGATGAAATTTTGGTGAAAGTGACGGAAATTGACAGTCACGGCCGCATCAACTTATCCCGCAAAGCGGTATTAAAAGAACAGCGCGAGAAAAAAGAGCATAAACCGCGATGAAAGTCAGGGAACCCTGGCTTTTTTTATTTGTGCTGCGCCTCCGTTCTACGTCTCCCTTTTTTTTCATATTTTTTAAAAGAAGGGGGAAAATAACGTGAATAAAGCAAAACACTTGATTGCAGTTGCCTTGATTGCTATTCTAGCATTGTTGCTTGTGGAAAATCCGCTGTCGGACCAATACATACGTGAACGCCCTGCCATTACGGCACAGCAAAATCAGTTATATGCAAAAATTGAACAAGCCGCAAAACGTTATTCCCGCCCTCCTGAAAATGCGCGGATTGATCCGGTTTGGAAGGCGATTCCCGGCTACAACGGAGTAGAAGTGGATAAAAGGGCATCTTACGAAAAAATGAAGAAAGACGGGCGTTATGATGAACGTAAGTTGGTGTTTAAGCAGATTCCCCCGGCCATCCACTTAAAAGACCTGGACGCCGCCCCTGTCTATACGGGAAACCCGGACAAACCGATGGTCGCATTTTTGATCAATGTTGCCTGGGGAAACGAATATTTGCCGGATATGCTAAAAACTTTAAAAAAGTACAATGTCCATGCTACTTTTTTCTTAGAGGGAAGATGGGCAAAAGAAAATCCGCATCTTGCCAATATGATTGTAAGCGGGGGGCATGAAATCGGAAACCATTCCTATACCCACCCCGATTTAAAAACTTTATCGGCAGCCCAGGTCAGAAAACAGTTGGAACAGACGAACCGCGTCATTGAAGCGATAACAGGAGAAAAAGTGAAATGGTTTGCACCGCCAAGCGGGAGTTACCGGGATGAAGTCGTGAAGCTCGCAAAGTCTATGGATATGGGGACGATCATGTGGACGGTCGATACGATCGATTGGCAAAAACCGGCTCCCGATGTGATTGTCCAGCGCGTTATTTCCGAAGCGCGCGGCGGTTCGCTGATCTTAATGCATCCAACCGCTTCAACGGCAAAAGCGCTGGAACCGATGATATTGCAGTTAAAAAAGAAAAATTTAAAAATCAGCACCGTTTCAAAAGTGCTTGACGAAGAAAGAATCATTAAAAGTGAAGATGGAAAATTTATAAGCGGTGAAAATGAACGCCGCTCCAGTTCTGGAAATTTTGACAGCGACTGAAATGCATGAGCAGGGAGGCACATACATGATCCAGAAATACACTTGCAAAAACGGCTTAAGGATTGTGCTTGAAGAGATTCCAACCGTCCGTTCGGTTGCAATCGGCATTTGGATCGGCACGGGCTCGAGAAATGAAAATGAAAAAAACAACGGGATTTCCCATTTCCTTGAGCATATGTTTTTCAAAGGGACAGAAAAAAGAAGCGCGAAGGACATTGCAGAAGCCTTCGATTCGATCGGCGGCCAGGTGAATGCTTTTACCTCGAAAGAATATACCTGCTATTATGCAAAAGTACTTGATACGCATGCGCCGATTGCGCTCGATTTATTGGCGGATATGTTCTTCCACTCCACCTTTTCGGAAAAGGAAATGGAACGCGAAAAAAGTGTCGTCAATGAAGAAATCAAAATGTATGAAGATACGCCGGATGATATTGTCCATGATTTGCTCGGCAAGGCTGTATACGGGGACCACCCGCTTGGCTATCCGATTTTAGGGACGGAAGAGACGCTGGCATTGTTTACGAGCGATGACCTCCACCAATACGTTTATGATATGTACACGCCTGACCGTGTTGTCATATCGGTTGCCGGGAATGTCGGTCCGTCGTTTATCAAAGACATCGAAGCGCTTTTCGGATCATACGAGGGCGGAAATGTGAAACGCCGGGGCGAGGCGGCGGTATTCCATACGAATGACCTTGCGCGCAAAAAGGAAACGGAACAGGCCCATTTATGTTTAGGGTTTGAAGGAAAGACGATCGGCAGCGAAGATATTTACGATTTGATCGTATTGAATAATATTCTGGGCGGCAGCATGTCCTCCAGGCTTTTCCAAAATGTGCGCGAACAGCGGGGGCTTGCATATTCCGTATACTCTTACCACACTGCTTATAAAGACAGCGGCATTTTAACGATTTACGGCGGAACAGGCGCATCTCAGCTGGACGAACTTTTTGACACTGTACTGGAAACGCTCAAGACGCTGAAAACAAAAGGAGTAACGGAAAAAGAAGTGCAGAACAGCAAAGAACAGTTAAAGGGGAGCCTGATGCTCAGCCTGGAAAGCACAAACAGCAGGATGAGTCGCAACGGGAAAAATGAACTGCTCCTGAAAAAGCACCGCTCGCTTGATGAAATGATTGAGCAGATTGACCGCGTGACGGTGGAAAAAGTGAATGCCTGCGCGCGGCAAATTTTCTCGGACCGCTATTCGGCGTCACTCATCAGTCCGGACGGAAAATTGCCGGGCCGCCTTTCTTAAAACCGGCATATCCCTCCCCTGTTGGACATAAAATGGAAACAGTCCATCTAGAAAGAAGGGGAAATATGCGGCTCAGCGAACTAAGCGGCAAGGAAATGGTCGATTTTAAAAAAGCGGAGCGGCTCGGGGTATTGGGGCAGACCGACCTGGAAATTGATGAAAAATCCGGGAAAGTCGAGACCCTGATTATTCCGGTCGGAAGGCGTTTTAGGAAACAGGCGTACGAAATCCGTGTTCCGTGGAACCGGATCCGGACAATCGGCGCGGACATGATTATTTTGGAGGTTCCTGAAAACCAATACAGTTATTAAAAGGCAAAGAAAAGCGCCGGGGTTTTCCCGGCTTTTTTCTTTGCCTTTTTTCACAGAAACCATGCCCGTGTCATAAGATATGGGGAAATCACCCAATGATCATTCACAAAAGAAGGTGAAGCCGTTGTTGACAGGACTGCAAATTGCGATTATTGGCGGGGATGCGCGCCAACTGGAAGTGATCCGTAAACTGGCGGATCTGGACGCGAGAATCTCACTAATCGGTTTTGAACAGCTGGATTTTGTATATTCCGGCGTCACAAAAGAGAAATTTAAAGACATCAATTTTGCCGAAATGGACTGTATCATTTTACCGATTACTGGAACTGCCGGCGACGGGAAAATAGAATTAATTTTTTCGAACGAAGAGGTCGTTTTGACGGAAGATATTTTGGTGGAAACACCACCGTATTTCACGATATATACCGGCATCAGCAATGAATATTTGAATCAGCTTGCCAAAAAAGCGGATCGCCGCCTCGTCAAATTGTTCGAGCGGGATGATGTCGCGATTTACAACTCCATCCCTACTGTTGAAGGGACAATCATGATGGCGATCCGGCATACCGAATTCACGATTCACGGCTCCAATGTCGCCGTCCTTGGTCTGGGAAGGGTCGGCATGAGCATTGCGAGAGCTTTTCATCACCTCGGGGCCCGTGTCAAAGTCGGTGCGAGAAAAAGCGAGAATTTGGCCAGGATTACGGAAATGGGGCTTAAACCGTTCCATTTGAAACAGCTGGAGCAGGAAGTGAAAGATATCGACATCTGTATCAATACGATTCCGCACCTTATCGTCAATGCTTCGGTGATTCAAAAAATGCCGGCGCATACGCTCATTCTTGATATTGCTTCAAAACCGGGGGGCACGGATTTCCGATATGCCGAAAAGCGCGGTATTAAAGCATTGCTCGCGCCGAGCCTGCCGGGGATTGTTGCGCCGAAAACAGCCGGCCGGATTCTCGGAAATGTCCTTGCGCAGCTGATTGAAGAAGATGTATTAAAAAGAAAGGAGTCTTTATGATGGGTTTGAAAGGAAAAAGAATCGGGTTTGGATTAACCGGTTCCCACTGCACTTACCAGGCCGTTTTCCCGGAAATAGAGAAACTCGTGGCGGCAGGGGCGGAAGTCATTCCAGTTGTGACGCACACAGTCAAAACAACGGACACGAGATTCGGCAAGGGATCGGAATGGGTGGAAAAAATCGAAAAGATAACCGGCCGTAAAGCAATTGATTCAATCGTTGAGGCTGAGCCGCTCGGGCCAAGCATTCCGCTCGACTGTATGGTCATTGCGCCGCTGACCGGTTTTACAATGAGCAAACTCGCCAATGCCTTGACGGATTCGCCCGTATTGATGGCCGCAAAAGCTGCGCTCAGAAATTTGAAGCCTGTCGTGCTCGGCATATCGACAAATGATGCATTGGGATTAAACGGTGTCAATTTGATGCGGCTGATGGCAACGAAAAACATCTATTTTATTCCTTACGGCCAGGATGACCCCGACAAAAAGCCGAACTCGATGGTTGCGAGGATGTCGAGCCTGCTTGACACCGTTTCGCTGGCGCTTGAGGGCAAACAAATCCAGCCCGTCATTATCGAGCGCTTCCGCGACGGGAAATGATCAATGTACGGAAACTGAGCGGAAAAATAAAAAAATTAACACGGCACAGCAAGACATGTGATACAATAAAAGCTATAAAGATGAATTAGGTTTTGTATCTGGAAGGGGAATGCTGAATGGCGAATACAGCAGGTTATCACGTAGCAGTTGTCGGTGCAACCGGTGCAGTCGGCCAGCAAATGGTCCAAACATTGGAAAACAGGAATTTTCCAATTAAAAAATTAACGCTTTTATCTTCCTCACGCTCCGCCGGTAAAAAAATGGCCTTTAAAGGTGAAGAAATTACAGTACAGGAAGCGGTGCCTGAAAGCTTTGAAGGAGTGGACATCGCCCTATTCAGCGCGGGGGGAAGCGTCTCGAAAAAATTTGCGCCTGAAGCTGTAAAGCGCGGTGCCATTGTCATAGATAACACGAGTGCATTCCGTATGGAAAAAGATGTGCCACTCGTCGTACCGGAAGTAAACGAAGAAGATATTAAAAAACATAACGGCATCATTGCCAACCCAAATTGTTCAACGATCCAGATGGTCGTGGCGCTGGAACCGATCCGCAAACAGTTTGGCCTGAAACGGGTCATCGTTTCCACTTATCAGGCGGTATCCGGCTCGGGGGCGGCCGCGGTCAGGGAACTGAATGAGCAGACGAAAACATTGCTCGAAGGCGGGTATTATGAGCCGCAGGTGCTGCCGGTTAAAGGCGATAAAAAGCATTTCCAAATTGCTTTTAATGCCATTCCACAAATTGACGTGTTTACGGAGAACGGCTTTACATTTGAAGAAATGAAAATGATCAACGAAACGAAAAAAATTATGCATATGCCGGAGTTAAAAGTATCCGCAACATGTGTGCGCATTCCTGTCGCTACCGGCCATTCGGAATCTGTTTATTTTGAAACCGAAAAAGAAGGCGTAACGGTAAAGCATATCCAGGAAGTACTGGAGCCGGCACCGGGTGTTGTGCTGGAAGACAAACCGGAAGAGCAAATTTATCCAATGGCGATCAATGCGGTTGGCAAATATGACACTTTTGTCGGGCGGATCCGCAAAGATCCGGATGAAAGCAACGGATTCCACATGTGGGTTGTTTCGGACAATCTGCTGAAAGGGGCCGCCTGGAATTCCGTGCAAATTGCGGAAAGCCTCATCAAGCTTGGACTCATTTAATTGTACGCAAGTTAGGCTAACCATTTTGCGGCTTAGGTGATAAGATAAAGAGGAAGCAAAGTTTCCGAATGATGCCGGGTTTTTTGCATAAGGCCCAGTTTGCCGGGTATTCCATAAAAAGCAGGCAAGACATTCCCTGTTAAAGAGTGTGGGGTAGGATTCTGCGCTTTGCCGGCAGAGCAGTAAACTGCACGGGGCCATAAAACCGGGCGATTTGCCAAGTAAATCACACCCGCTATATGCTGGAATAGTTGCTCTTATTCTTAAGTTGACGATAGAGGTGTTCATAATTGAAATTAATTGTCCAAAAATTCGGCGGTACATCCGTACGGGACCATGATGCAAGAATGCATGCCAAACACCATGTGGAAAAGGCGCTTGAAGAAGGCTATAAAGTGGTCGTTGTTGTTTCCGCGATGGGCCGTAAAGGCGAGCCGTATGCAACAGACACGCTTCTGTCTCTCGTCGGCGCATCCGAAACGCTTTTAAACAGGCGCGAACAGGATTTGCTTTTGTCCACCGGCGAAATTATCTCAAGCCTTGTGTTTACCAATATGTTAAAGGCGCACGGCATAAAAGCCTGCGCCCTGACCGGTGCCCAAGCAGGCTTTCGCACAAACGCCGAGCACACAAATGCAAAGATCATTGACATGAAGTGTGACCGTGTGCTGCGTGAATTGGAGGATCATGATGTAGTTGTGGTTGCCGGGTTCCAGGGGGCGGCAAAAAACGGTGATGTTACAACGCTCGGACGCGGAGGCAGCGATACATCCGCAGCTGCGCTTGGGGCGGCGCTCCATGCTGAGTGGATTGATATCTTTACCGATGTGGAAGGCATTATGACAGCCGATCCGCGCATTGCCGAAAACGCGCGAAAACTTCCGGTTGTTACCTATAACGAAGTTTGCAATATGGCGTATCAGGGGGCGAAAGTGATCCACCCGCGCGCTGTTGAAATCGCGATGCAGTCAAAAGTACCGATCCGCATCCGCTCCACCTATTCTGATGATGTCGGAACGCTTGTAACATCTTTAAACCACCGCCAGAAAGTCGGAACTGATATAAGGGAGCGGACGGTTACAGGGATTGCGCACGTATCAAATATCTCACAGGTGAAAGTCTTTGCCAAAGACGGCCAGTACGACCTGCAGACGGTTGTATTCAAAGCGATGGCGGCGGAAAATATCAGCGTCGATTTTATCAATATTTCTCCAAACAGCGTCGTTTATACGATTTCGGAGGATGTGGCAGATCGTGCCGAAGCGGTGTTAAAAAAATTGGGGCACAAGCCGATCATTGAGCGGAACTGTGCCAAGGTGTCGATTGTCGGCGCAGGTATCGCAGGAGTGCCGGGCGTAACGTATAAGATTGTTTCGGCACTGTCCGAAAAAGGGATCCGTATTTTGCAGTCCGCCGACAGCCATACAACGATTTGGGTGCTCGTGATGCAGAAAGATCTCGTCGCTGCTGTAAACGCCCTTCATGATGCATTTAATTTGGAAAGTGAAACATACAATATCCAAGCGTAAAATTTTGGCAAGTTTCCTTGCCGATACAGTTTCAAAGGCTGCGGCGATTGCAGCCGGATGAAGGAGTGTAAGTATGAGTCGTTTCGGAAGAGTTTCAACCGCAATGGTTACGCCTTTTGACCATAAGGGGAATCTGGATTTGCAGAAGGCAGCCCAGCTTGTCAATTATTTGATTGAAAACGGGACAGAATCACTTGTCGTTGCCGGGACAACGGGAGAATCTCCGACATTGTCCCCTGAAGAAAAAATTGCGCTTTTCAAGCAGGTTGTGAAAGCTGCAGGCGGCCGTGTACCGGTGATTGCGGGGACAGGAAGCAACAACACATATGCTTCGATCGAATTGACAAAAAGGGCGGAAGAATGCGGTGTGGACGCCGTGATGGCTGTGGGCCCGTATTACAATAAACCGAATCAGGCCGGTATGTATGCGCATTTCAAAGCGATTGCCGAGTCCACAAGCCTTCCTGTCGTCATTTACAATATCCCGGGCAGGTCGGTTGTCAATATCGAACCGGAAACCATCATTGAGCTTTCCCAAATTCCAAATATCGTTGCGGTAAAAGAGGCGAGCGGGAATTTGGATGCGATGGCGCAAATCATTGCCCACACTCCGGATGATTTTGATTTGTACAGCGGGGATGACGGCCTGACAATTCCGGTGCTTTCAATCGGCGGTTCCGGGGTCATTTCTGTTGCTTCCCATGTTGCTGGGCCGGAAATGCAGGAGATGGTGCAGGCCTTTTTGGCCGGGAATGTGCGAAAAGCCGCCCAATTGCATCAAAAGCTGCTTCCGCTGATGCGCGGCTTATTTAAGGCGCCGAATCCGGTGCCGGTAAAAACAGCCCTGCAAATCAAAGGGCTGGATGTTGGCGGTGTACGCCTGCCGCTTGTCCCGTTGACAAAAGAAGAGCGGGAGCAAATCCACCGCCTGCTGGATGATCTCCGGCGGTAGAAGTACAGGGTTGTCCCAAAAGTCAGTAATTGACTGGGGGCGTCCCTTTTTTTATGCATTGAGATAACGTGACATTCGCGAGACTCCAGCGGGAATAGTAAGCCAGGCGAGCCTCCCCGTGCCGGGATAACTAACGAGAGAGAGCTCGCGGATGCCGCGGAAATCGTGCTAAGCGAATTTCATGCCTAGATATCGTTCTATGATGTAAAAATGTTTCGCTGCCAAATGTCGAGCTTGTGAATAATTTGTCGATTGAAATATCCTCTCCTGTTCATTGACCAAATATGCCCTTTTCGGTTAAGCTATACATAAGAGAAAGGAACGGACAGTATTTTATGATTGGGCAACAGCGCCCGTTTGGATAGGTTTTGGGACGGTACAATTGAATAATCGGTGCTAGCTTTTATACGGACGGCCATTGGGCTTTTTTGAAACGGAAGATGGCGCAGAGCCAGTCGCTTATTTTTTTATGCCGTAAAATAGAGCCGAAAGTGGCGCGGACGAATAAACAGGCCCGGTAATCCTATAATCTATCGGTAATAGAAGATGATTCCTGCTCTGCAATTTTTTTGGACAACATGGGAGGAATAGTGATTTGTTTAAAGGAAAAAATGATCCAATAAAGGTTATTCCTTTAGGAGGAATTGGAGAAGTCGGAAAGAATTTGTATGTGGTGGAAATCGGCCATGATATTTTTGTGCTCGATGCGGGCCTGATGTTTCCGGAGGATGAAATGCTCGGCATTGACATCGTCATTCCGGATTTTAGCTATTTACTTGAAAATAAGCACCGCATCAAAGGCATTTTTTTGACGCACGGCCACGAAGATGCCATCGGGGCCCTTCCTTACATCCTGATGAAACTGCATGTGCCTGTTTATGCAACGAAGCTGACCATCGCGCTTGCGAGAGAAAAAGTAAAAGAAGTCAGATTGAAAAAGAATATCCTATTTACGGAAGTCGATGCGGACAGCGTCTTGCATTTTGATTCGGCGGATATCCGCTTTTTCAAAACTACGCACAGCATTCCGGATTCTGTCGGGATTTGTATTTCAACACCGGAAGGGAATATCGTCTACACGGGCGATTTTAAATTTGACCAGGAAGTTACCGGCCATTACCGTTCGGATATCGGGAAAATGGCGAAAATCGGCGAAGAGGGTGTGCTGCTTTTGTTGTCAGACAGCACTGAAGCGGAACATCCAGGTTTTACCACCCATGAGTCGGCTGTTGCTGAAGAAATTACAAATGCTTTCTATGAAGCGAAAGGCAGAATCATTGTAGCCAGCTTTGCTTCAAACTTAATCAGGGTTCAGCAAATCCTGGATGCGGCGCATATCACGGGCCGTAAAGTCGCTTTTGTAGGAAATTATTTAGAAAAAATATATAAAATTGCTTTAAAATTAGGATATTTAAAAACGCAGACAGAAGACCTCATTATTCCTGTGCAAGATATTTCGAAATACCGTGATGATGAGCTCGCGATATTGACGACGGGCAGCCAGGGCGAGCCGTTTTTGGTACTGCAGAAAATGGCGAAGAAAGCCCATAAGCAGATTAACATCCAAAAAGGGGATACCGTATTATTGGCGACAACACCTTCCCCGGGATTGGAACTATTTATGACAAAAACGATTGATATGCTGTACCGCGCCGGCGCCGAAGTTTACTCGAGCAAACGGAAAATCCATGTGACAGGGCACGGCTGCCAGGAAGATTTAAAACTGATGCTGAATCTGATGAAGCCGAAATTTTTTGTGCCGATCCAGGGGGAATACAGAAGCTTGTACGCCCATGCAAAACTGGCGCATCAAATCGGCATTCCGAAAGAATCAGTCATGATTTCAAGCAATGGTGAAGTGCTGGAATATAAGCACGGAAAATTTTCGGCCAGCGGGCGGGTTGCTTCTGGCAATATTTTAATTGACGGGATCGGCGTCGGCGATGTCGGCAATATTGTGCTGCGCGATCGCCGCTTATTGTCCCAGGACGGCATTTTAATAGTCGTCGTCACACTTGATAATAAACATAAAAAAATTGCCGCCGGGCCTGAAATTATTTCGCGCGGGTTTGTATATGTACGCGAATCCGAGAAATTAATCAGCGACTCGGCAAGCCTCGTAAAAGAAGTGGTGGAACAAAATACATCCAAAGATTCGTTTGACTGGACGAGTATTAAACAGGATATCCGCGACCATCTCAGCTCATTTTTGTACGAACAAACGAAAAGGCGCCCGATGATTTTGCCGATTATTATGGAAGTCTGAAGGGCCGGCCCCGCTTTCAAGAAACCGATGCGGGGCTGTTTTGTTGAATGAAAATGCTTCAGAAGCAAATAATAAGGCGGAAAGGCGTTTATGCCCTTACATTAATAATTAAAGGGGTTAAAAAAATGAGCGATGAGCAATTGCCGAATAAAGAAGAACGGAAAGAAGAAAACCAATCTTCCACGCTTGTTGAAAAAATCCAGCAGCTCGGCCAGACAAATGTTCCGCAGCTGCCGCAGGATTCTAATATCCACTGCCTGACCATTGTCGGCCAGATTGAAGGGCATCTGCAGCTTCCGCCCCAAAATAAAACGACAAAATATGAACACATCATTCCCCAGCTTGTAGCCATTGAACAAAACCCGAAAATTGAAGGGCTTTTGGTGATCCTCAATACAGTTGGTGGGGATGTGGAAGCAGGGCTGGCGATTTCCGAAATGCTCGCTTCCATGTCGAAACCGACTGTATCCATCGTGCTGGGCGGTGGGCATTCGATCGGCGTCCCGATCGCCGTATCGTGCCGGTATTCTTTCATCGCGGAAACCGCCACGATGACCATTCACCCGATCCGGCTGACCGGCCTTGTCATCGGTGTTCCGCAAACATTCGAATATTTGGATAAAATGCAGGAAAGGGTCATTAAGTTTGTCACGCGTCATTCAAAAGTGGACGAAGAAGTTTTTAAAGATTTAATGTTTGCAAAAGGAAACCTGACAAGGGATATTGGAACGAATATTGTCGGCCAGGAGGCGGTCAAGTACGGGCTGATTGATGAAGTGGGCGGCATCGGCAAAGCTTTGGAAAAATTAAACAGCCTCATTGAAACAATGCGGAACAAAAAAGAGGGGCTGATCCAATGATTCTCCATACGATGATGCCACATGAACTCATGTTTCCGGAAGAAGCGGGCTTTAGCCATTTTGAAACGTTAAATGTCCAAGGCGTTCCGGTTTTGGCCGAGCAGCTGGATGAAGGGTACCGGATTGTCAGAATCCTCAGCACGAATCCGTATGATTTCCTGCGGCCGGGATTGGCCCCTGGAAATGTGGTCCGGCATGCTGGGTTTTAAAACAAAACTGATATGGGATATGCTATAATATGTACAAGAAAAGCAGCCGCCATTGGCTGCTTTCTTACCATAGGTATCCGGGTATTTTTTTACGGAAAAATTTCGTTTGACTTGTTGAAGGTGATGAAATGGCAAAAAAGAAGAGGCGCAGAAGGAAAAAAGCGGCTGAACAAATAAAAATAGATTTAAAGTTTGAGTTAATCGGTCTCATTATCTTCGTGCTGGGCATTTTTACGCTGTATGACATCGGCAAAACAGGGACCACTTTCATCCTGTTGTTCCGCTTTTTTTTCGGCCAGCTGTACTGGATTGCCGTTTGCGGCCTGATGGTTCTTTCCGGTTATTTGATGATTAAAAGGGAGTGGCCGAAATTTTTCTGCGTCCGCATAACCGGGTTTTATCTATTATTTGCCGGCACCCTCCTTTATTTTCACGTGCGGCTCATCGAAGCTTTAGCCAATGCGCATGAATTATCCGGAAACAGTGTGATCATGAATACGCTCGGCATATGGCATAAAGATGAACAAGTTTGGTGGCAAATTGTGCTCGGGAGGGATGTGCACGGCAATCTCTTCGGCACCCGGCTTGGCGGCGGCATGACGGGCGCGGTTTTATACGCGGCATCGCATTTTTTATTCGATGCACTCGGGACAAAAATCCTCTGTGTTGTGCTTGTAATGATTGCCTTCATGTTCTTGACCGGCAAACCGCTCAGCCCGTTATTGGAAAAATCGCTGGAAAATCTCTATGCATTTTTCAGGAAACAATGGGCACAATCTAAAGAGGAATTTTCAAATTGGAAGGATGGAAAAAGGAAAAAGAAAGAGAAAAAGCGGCAGAAAGAGCAGGCGCAGCAAAGCGGTTCTGTCCCTTCCAAAATACAAGAGGGAGGAAACGGGCAGCAGGCTGCGGTCATTGAAGAAACCCCCCCGCCGATTATTTCAAGTTTTACGGAACAATATGAAGGGGAAACCGGGCAGCCGGATCAGCAGGTTCATGAAGCGCCTATTGAAGAAACGGATGAGGATCATTCCCCTCCTATAAAGTTTACGGAATATGAAAATGAAGACTACCAATTGCCGCCTATTACGTTATTAAAAAGGCCGCGGGCTGCGGACCAAAGCAGCGAGTATAAAGCCATCCATGCAAACGCGGCAAAACTTGAGCGAACGTTCCAAAGCTTCGGGGTAAAAGCGCGTGTCACACAGGTACATTTGGGTCCTGCCGTTACAAAATACGAAGTGCATCCAGATGTGGGTGTAAAAGTAAGCAAAATTGTCAGCCTGAGCGACGATATCGCTTTGGCCCTTGCTGCAAAAGATATCCGCATGGAAGCGCCGATCCCTGGGAAATCGGCGATCGGGATCGAAGTGCCGAACAGGGAAGTTGCCGTCGTGTCGTTAAGGGAAGTGCTAGAAGGAAAAGAAAACAATCCGGCATTAAAACTTCAAATTGCTTTAGGGCGCGACATCACGGGACAGGCGGTTTTGGCCGAATTGAACAAAATGCCCCACCTGCTTGTTGCGGGCGCTACAGGAAGCGGGAAAAGCGTGTGCATCAACGGCATTATTACCAGCATTTTAATGCGTGCCAAACCGCATGAAGTAAAGCTGATGATGATTGACCCGAAGATGGTGGAGCTGAATGTATACAACGGCGTCCCGCATTTGCTGGCGCCTGTTGTCACGAACCCGAAACGGGCTTCCCAGGCGCTGAAGAAAGTCGTCAATGAAATGGAGCGCAGGTATGAGCTGTTTTCGCATACAGGAACGCGCAATATTGAAGGGTACAACGACCATATGAAAAAAATCAATATCGAAACCGGGGACAAGCAGCCGCTTCTGCCATATATCGTCGTGATTATTGACGAACTGGCCGACTTGATGATGGTGGCATCAGGCGATGTCGAAGACTCGATCACAAGACTGTCACAAATGGCGCGGGCTGCCGGCATCCATCTCATTATTGCAACCCAGCGGCCGTCCGTTGACGTCATTACTGGCGTCATCAAAGCCAATATTCCGTCCAGGATTGCCTTTGCGGTTTCATCAGCAACTGACTCGAGGACGATTTTGGATATGGGCGGTGCCGAAAAACTGCTCGGAAGGGGCGATATGCTTTTCCTCCCGGTGGGCGCTTCCAAGCCGATCCGCGTGCAGGGCGCATTCCTTTCCGACGAGGAAGTTGAAGAGGTCGTTGATTTTGTTATATCCCAACAAAAAGCCCAGTACCAGGAAGAAATGATTCCGGAAGAGAACCAGGATCAGCCGGATGATTTTGAAGATGAGCTGTATGATGATGCCGTCCTCTTAATCTCGGAAATGCAGACCGCATCCGTTTCTATGCTGCAAAGGCGTTTCCGGATCGGCTATACAAGGGCGGCAAGGCTGATCGATGCGATGGAAGCGAGAGGTGTAGTCGGGCCGTATGAAGGGAGCAAACCACGTGCCGTTTTAATCCCAAAACCGTCGGAAGAACAAAGCTCGTGATGCATTTTATTCCCTATCCGGACGCTATCCGAATGATAAAAAGGCAGCGTGACTTTTTTCGACAAAAAAACAAATTTATGTTTATTTCACCAATAAAAAATGATATATTAATTTCGTTAAGTAGGATAACGGGAAGAAAAGCTTACGCAGTTATCCGCAAAAAATTATCCCAGGGGGGGACTCAAGTGAAAACGCGCAAATTTGGTTTAGCTCTCGCTATCGTACTGGCAGTAGGGACGCTTCTCGCTGCGTGCGGTTCGAACAGCGGCAATTCAGGCAGCGGAAATAAGGACAAGTTCACCGTTGCCCTGGTAACAGACACGGGCGGCATTGACGACCGTTCTTTTAACCAGTCTGCATGGGAAGGCCTTCAGCAATTCGGCAAGGATAACAACATGACGCAAGGGAAAAACGGTTACGACTATCTGCAATCCAAATCGGATGCGGATTACACGACGAACTTAAACACAGCGGTCCGTAACGGTTTTGACCTTGTTTACGGGGTTGGCTATAAACTCCAGCCTGCGATTGAAAAAATTGCCGATCAGCGCAAAAATACAAATTTTGCGATTATCGACAGTGTTATCACCGGCAAGAAAAATGTTGCAAGCATTACATTTAAAGAGGAAGAAGGCTCTTTCCTTGTCGGGGTTGTGGCCGGCATGGCGACAAAATCCAATAAGATCGGATTTATCGGCGGTACTGACAGCGACTTGATCAATAAGTTTGCAGCGGGCTTCAAAGCCGGCGTAAAAGCCGCCAATCCAAAAGCGGACGTGCAAATCCAGTATGTCGGTTCTTTTGATGATGCCAGCAAAGGGCAATCGATTGCTTCCGCGATGTATAAATCCGGCGTCGATGTCATTTACCATGCAGCCGGCGGAAGTGGCAAAGGCGTATTCACAGAAGCAAAAAACATTAAGCAGGACGATCCGAGCAAAAATGTCTGGGTCATCGGCGTTGACCGTGACCAGGCTGACGAAGGCCAGGTTACAGTGAAAGGCAAAGATTACAATGTAACGTTGACCTCGATGGTAAAACGAGTAGATAAAGCCGTGATCGATTTATCGACAAAGGCGAAAAACGGTAAATTCCCTGGCGGAAAAACAATTGTCTACGGTTTGAAAGAAGATGGTGTTGGTATTGCGCCGACACAGGACAATTTGACGCCTGAAATGAAAGCCGCAGTAAAAAAATGGACACAAAAAATCATTAATGGGGATGTTACCATTCCATCCAAATTAAAATAATTTTGCTAAGCCCACGGGACCGGTTTAATAACCGGTCCTGTATTAAAAAATTTAGTAAAATTAAAAATAATCACATTTTATCTGCATATCAAGGATTGATTCCCCCGCAACAATTACCTTGCCGCAGCAACCTTGCTGCCATTCTTTGTACAACCCAAATAAGGAGTGATAAAGGGTGGATTACGTAATAGAAATGCTTCATATTCGCAAAGAGTTCCCCGGAATTGTTGCGAACGATGACATCACCCTCCAGTTGAAAAAGGGAGAAATCCATGCACTGCTTGGAGAAAACGGTGCCGGGAAGTCGACATTAATGAATGTGCTTTTCGGTCTTTACCAGCCTGAAAAAGGCGAAATTCGTGTGAACGGAAAAAAAGTGGAAATCACTGACCCGAATGTGGCCAATGACCTTGGGATCGGGATGGTGCACCAGCATTTTATGCTCATTGACAAGTTTTCGGTTACCGAAAATATTATCCTCGGTAAAGAACCGAGAAAAAAAGGCGTAATTGACATCAAAAAAGCAGAACAGCAAGTGCGGGAAATTTCAGACCGTTACGGGCTGAAAGTGGATCCCCGTGCAAAAATATCCGATATATCCGTCGGCATGCAGCAACGCGTAGAAATTTTAAAAACGCTGTACCGAGGCGCCGATATTATTATCTTTGATGAACCGACGGCCGTGTTGACGCCGCAGGAAATCCGTGAATTGATCGGGATCATGAAGACGTTGATCAAAGAAGGGAAATCCATTATTTTAATTACCCATAAATTGAAAGAGATCATGGAAGTATGCGACCGCGTCACGGTGATCCGCAAAGGGAAAGGAATTGCCACATTAAATGTAAAAGATACGAATCCCCAGGAGCTGGCGCATTTAATGGTCGGACGTGATGTTATTTTTACGACAGAGAAAACAGAAGGCCATCCGAAACAAGCTGTGTTAGAGATTGAAAATTTGCATGTGAAAGATTCGCGCGGCGTTGAAGCTGTAAAAGGTTTAAACCTGCAGGTAAGAGCCGGTGAAATTGTCGGCATTGCGGGTGTCGACGGAAACGGGCAATCGGAGCTCATTGAAGCAATCACAGGCCTGAAGAAAGCGGAAAGCGGCGTGATCCGGCTGAACGGCAAGGATATTACAAATTTACGGCCACGGAAAGTAACAGAAGCCGGCGTCGGCCACATTCCTGAAGACAGGCATAAATACGGGCTTGTCCTCGACTTTACAATCGGGGAAAACATGGTGCTGCAAACGTATTACAAAATGCCGGTATCAAATAAAGGGATTTTAAATTATAAAGAAATTTACAAAAAAGCGAAGTCCATTATTTCTGAATTTGATGTACGGACACCGAGTGAATATACAAAAGTCCGGGCCCTTTCAGGCGGGAACCAGCAGAAAGCTATCATCGGACGTGAAATTGACCGTGACCCGGATCTTTTGATTGCGGCCCAGCCGACTCGCGGGCTGGATGTCGGGGCGATCGAGTTTATTCATAAACGGCTGGTCGAGCAGAGGGACCATGGAAAAGCCGTATTGCTTGTGTCGTTTGAACTGGATGAAATCATGAACCTTAGTGACCGGATTGCAGTGATATATGAAGGTGCCTTTATCGATATTGTGGATCCGAAGAAAACGACAGAACAGGAGTTGGGGCTCCTGATGGCGGGGCACAGAAAAGAAAAAGTAGGTGAACAATCCAATGTCTAACCGAACCCTGAACCTTCTTATACCTGTTATTTCTGTAATACTCGGCCTTCTTGCCGGGGCTCTCATTATGCTTGTCAGCGGCTATAACCCTGTGAACGGTTATATTGCGCTTTGGAACGGCGCTTTCGGCCAGGTCTTTTACATCGGGGAAACATTGAGGCTTGCAACCCCGTATATTTTTGCTGGTTTGGCGATTGCGTTTGCTTTCCGCACCGGGCTGTTTAATATCGGGGCCGAGGGCCAGCTGATTGTAGGGTGGATTGCCGCCGTCTGGGTAGGCATTGCTTTCGATCTGCCAAAAGCGATCCATCTGCCCCTTGCCATCCTTGCCGCTGCAGCCGCAGGCGCCTTATGGGGCTTCATCCCGGGGCTTTTAAAAGCGCGGCTCAGGGTCCATGAAGTCATCGTTACGATTATGATGAACTATATTGCGCTGTATAGTTCCAATTATTTAATCCGGAATGTGCTGTCAAAACAGCAGGATACAACGCCGCATATCCATCATTCGGCATCATTGGCATCACCGTTTTTCCAGAAAATCACGGATTATTCCACTCTACATAACGGCATCTATTTGGCTTTGCTGGCAGTAGTTGTAATGTGGTTTATCATCGAGAAAACAGCGCTTGGCTTTGAATTAAAATCTGTCGGGTTTAACCCAAACGCGTCCGAATATGCCGGTATGAATGTCGGCCGTAGCATCATCCTGTCAATGGTCATATCCGGAGCATTCGCCGGTCTGGGAGGCGCAATGGAGGGGCTTGGCAATTACGGTTTTGCCTTTTTGCAATCATCTTTTTCAGGAATTGGTTTTGACGGAATTGCCGTGGCGCTGCTCGGCGGAAATACGGCACTCGGTGTTTTGATTGCGGCCGTTTTATTCGGCGCATTGAAGGTGGGGTCGCTGAATATGCCGATTGATGCAGGCGTACCGAATGAACTCGTTAATATTGTCATTGCCCTGATCATTCTCTTTGTTGCATCCGGCTATATGATCAAATGGATACTGACCCGGCTGAAAAAGGAGGCGAAATAAGTGGATTTTTTAACAGCATTGGAAATTATCATATCAGCATCTTTACTCTCTGCGGCACCACTTATTTTCACCGCTTTAGGGGGCGTTTTTTCCGAACGCTCCGGCGTTGTGAATATCGGTTTGGAAGGTTTAATGATTATGGGGGCCTTTATCTCGATTGTGTTTAACTTGACGTTTGCAAAAACATTCGGGGCATGGACGCCGTGGCTTGCGTTGCTTGCTGCGATGGCCATCGGCGGTTTATTCGCGCTTATCCATGCCGTAGCATCCATTTCTTTTCGTGCGGATCAGACTGTCAGCGGC
The DNA here is from genome assembly GCF_008974225.1 of Weizmannia acidilactici. Taxonomy (NCBI): domain Bacteria; kingdom Bacillati; phylum Bacillota; class Bacilli; order Caryophanales; family Bacillaceae; genus Heyndrickxia; species Weizmannia acidilactici. The sequence continues at coordinate 111,079 of NZ_BKZR01000001.1, forward strand.
GTTGCCATTAATTTTTTGGCGCTCGGACTGGCGATGTTTCTGATTAAAAAAATATACGGAAAGGGTCAGACGGATACGATCCGAGAATATTTCCGCCAGGTCGACATTCCTGGTCTGAACCATATTCCGCTGATCGGCAAGCTGTTTTTCCAAGGTGTCACCTATCCTTCGTATATCGCTATTCTCGTCGCCTTTGCGGTATGGTTTATTATTTACAAAACGCCGTTCGGCCTGCGCCTCCGTTCAGTCGGGGAACATCCAATGGCCGCCGATACGATGGGGATTAATGTCACCAAAATGCGTTATCTGGCCGTCTTTTTATCCGGTGTATTCGGCGGGATCGGCGGCGCGGTATATGCGCAGTCGATCACATTAAATTTTAGTTCATCCACGATCTCCGGACAGGGCTATATGGCGCTCGCTGCTATGATTTTTGGAAAATGGAATCCGCTTGGCGCGATGGGTGCAGCTTTGTTTTTCGGCTTTGCGCAGAGTCTCAGCATTATCGTTTCCAATATTCCTTACTTGAAAGAAATACCAAGTGTTTTCCTGCTTATTGCCCCTTATGTGCTTACAATCCTGGCGTTGGCCGGATTTATCGGGCGTGCCGAAGCTCCGAAAGCGGACGGCGTCCCGTATATCAAGGGGGAGCGTTAGTGCTTCAAAACCGGCAACCGTTGCGGCAAAAGTTTTGCCGTAACGGTTGCCGATTTTTTATACGCGAAAAAGCTTGCCGGGACGGGCACGGTACCTGTATAGTAAAATTAATGCCACTTGCGGGTAAGAGATGGCTGGCAAAAGGGCATACTTTTATCACGGATTAAATACAGGCTGCCTGCTGAAGGAGGATCAATATGGCCATTGCAAAAGAGACGATTCGAAAAATGAAAGGGTACACATTACATACGATTAAAACGGACAAATACAAAACGAATACGCTTGTATGGAAAATGAAAGCGCCGCTTGATAAGGACACGGTAACATTGCGCGCCCTGCTTCTGAATGTCCTGCAGAGCAGCACAAAGCGGTATGATACGACAGCAAAGCTAAGAACATATCTCGACGAATTGTACGGTGCGAGTTTTTATGTCGATACGGCGAAAAAAGGCGAATATCATATTATCTCTTTCACAGTTGAAATCGCAAATGAAAAATTTCTGCACAATGCTGAACCGCTGTTGCAAAAGGGCATCCAGTTTCTGGCGGAAGTGCTGCTGAATCCGAATGCGGACGGCGGCCAGTTTGACCAGGCCGTGGTGGAAAAGGAGAAACGGGTGCTGAAACAGAGGCTGCAGGCAGTTTATGATGATAAAATGCGGTATGCGAACATGCGGCTCATTGAAGAAATGTGCAAGGGCGAACCGTTTGCCCTGCAGGCTAACGGCATTATTGATGAAGTGGACGCCATTACGCCTGAGTCGCTGTTTGCTTATTACCAACGAGCGATACAGGAAGATGAAATGGATTTATTTGTAACAGGCGATGTCGATGAAGGCCGCCTAGCCGCTTTTTGCGAAGCGCTCATCTTCCCGGACCGCGAAGCCACAACCGCTGCGGCAAGGACGCTGAGAAAAGTAGCTGAAGTCCGGAAAATAAAAGAATCCCAGGACATCCGCCAAGGGAAACTGAACATCGGCTACCGCACCAATATTGTGTTTGGCAACAGGGATTATTTCGCGATGCAAATGTTTAACGGCATATTCGGCGGTTTTTCCCATTCCAAGCTTTTCTTAAACGTCCGCGAAAAAGCTAGCCTTTGTTATTATGTGTCCAGCCAGATCGAGAGCCATAAAGGGTTAATGATGGTCATGAGCGGGATTGAATCCGTCAATTATGAAAAGGCGGTTTCCATTATTGAAAAGCAAATGGAAGCAATGAAAAACGGCGATTTCAGCGTACAGGAAATGGAACAGACTAAAGCCGTCATCCGTAATCAGCTGCTTGAGGCGACAGATACATCCCGCGGGCTCGTTGAAATTTTGTATCATAATGTCATTGCCAAAAAACAGATCGGCGTAGATGACTGGATCCGGGAAATTGAAGCGGTTGAAAAAGGGGAAATTGTAAAAGTGGCGGCGAAGATCGAATTGGATACAATTTACTTCTTATCCGGATCGGAGGGGAAATAATGGATACACAACGTTTTAGCCAGCTCGATGAAACACTCTATTTTGAAACGCTCGACAACGGTTTGAAAGTATATATCCTGCCTAAGCAGGGTTTCAATAAAACGTTTGTTACGTTTACGACAAAATACGGTTCTGTTGACAACGAATTCGTCCCGTTGGGGAAAAACGAGTTTGTGCGGGTGCCGGACGGGATTGCCCATTTTCTCGAGCATAAAATGTTTGAAAAGGAAGATGGCGATGTATTCCAGCAGTTCAGCAGGCAGGGTGCTTCAGCCAATGCATTCACGAGTTTTAACCGTACCGCTTATTTATTTTCCAGTACCGATCAAGTTATGAAAAATCTGGAAACTTTAGTTGATATGGTGCAAACCCCGTATTTTACAGAGCAGATGGTTGAAAAAGAAAAAGGGATTATCGGGCAGGAAATTATGATGTACAACGATAATCCGGATTGGCGGCTTTATTACGGAGTGATTGAAAATTTGTACAAAAACCATCCGGTGAAAATCGATATCGCGGGGACGGTCGAATCCATTGCAAAAATTACGGCCGAACAGTTATATGAATGCTACCGCACATTCTACCACCCGAGCAATATGCTGCTGTTAGCGGTCGGAAATGTTTCTCCTGAAGAAGTGATTTCTTTTCTCAAAAAAAACCAGGAGAAGAAAAAATATGAAAAAGTGCCTGAAATTAAAAGGCGTTTTCCGGAAGAGCCGATTGAAGCAGCCAAAAAAGAGCAGAAAATGCATATGAATGTGCAAATCCCGAAATGCCTTGTAGGGATGAAGGCGCTCCACACCAGCCAAAGCGGCACTGAGATGCTAAAAAACGAACTTACAGTAAATTTAATGCTCGATATGCTGTTTGGCCGCAGTTCGGAAGCGTACAGCGGGTTGTACAACGACGGCCTGATCGACACGAGTTTTTCTTTTGATTATTCCCAGGAACAGGGGTTTGGATTTGCAATGGCCGGCGGAGATACGGAAAATCCCGATCTTTTGGCGGAACGGCTGCATGATGTGATGTTTGCGGCAAAAGAAGGAAAAGTCCTGACGGAAGAAGGGCTTGAAAGGACGAAAAAGAAAAAAATCGGGGCGTTTCTGCGACAGTTGAACTCACCTGAATTTATTGCAAACCAATTTACAAGATATGCTTTTAACGGCATGAATTTATTTGATGTTGTTCCTGTTCTTGAGCAAATCCAATTCAACGATTTGCGGAAAACGGCGGAACAATTTTTTGGCGAAGACCGGTTTACGGTTTGCCAAGTATTGCCGAAATAACTACAAACCCGGGGAATGCCCGGGTTTTTCAATGGGGGAAAATAAAGAATGAAGAAATTTGCTTTAATTACCGGTGCAAGCGGAGGAATTGGAAAAGCGGTTGCAAAAATGCTTGCAGAAGAAGGCTGGAATCTTTATTTGCATTACCATCAAAATCAGGAAGCGGTAAAAGAACTGTTGGACATTTGCGCCGCGCGGGGTGTTGAAGCGATTCCGATCTGCGCCGATCTTGCTGTAGACGGCGGCGTGCAAACGATAGTGGATAATATTTTCCACCTCGATGCGATTGTATATGCGAGCGGCACGTCCCAATACGGTTTATTAACGGATATGGAAGAAAACGCAATTGATGAACAATATCGTATTCACGTGAAATCGCCGCTGCTTTTGTCAAAATTGCTGCTTCCGAAACTGATGCAGAATGAAACTTCGCACATCATCCTTGTCAGTTCGATATGGGGGCAGACGGGGGCTGCGTGTGAATCCGTCTATTCTGCAATGAAAGGTGCGCAAATTGCTTTTGCCAAAGCGCTGGCCAAAGAAACGGCAAGAAGCGGCGTGCGCGTCAATGCTGTTGCACCCGGCGCAGTCGATACGAATATGCTCAGGCTATTTTCGGAAGAAGAAATTGCCGGCGTAGAGGAAGAAATTCCTCTCGGCCGCCTCGCCAAACCGGCAGAAATCGCCCAAACGATCTCCTTCCTTCTCTCCGATAAAGCTGCCTACATTACAGGGCAAACGATTGCTGTAAACGGGGGCTGGTATATATAAAAATTCGGGCGGCTGATATTTCCATGCATAGCCTCCGCGCCAGGTCGCAAACTAATGCTGAACCATTTGAAAGGAGGATGCGCAATGAGTGTATTAGAAAACTGGGACCAATGGAAGAACTTTTTGGGGGACCGCCTTCACCAGGCACAGCAGCAAGGCATGTCCCAAGAAACGATCGGCAAGCTTGCGGAACAGGTCGGGGATTACCTTGCTGCGCAAGTGGAGCCGAAAAATGAGCAAGAACGTGTCCTGGCCGATCTCTGGTCGGTAGCATCACAGGAAGAGCAACAAGCGATTGCCAATGTCATGGTCAAACTCGTCCAAAATGACGAATCCCAATCATAAAAAAGGTGCCGGTGCCATACCAAAACAATTTACGGCTTTTCTCCAAAGCCGTAAATTGTTTAGATGCCGCCGGTTTTTTTTGCAGGATTTGCACGCACCTCGACAAAATTCATGTTTTTTTGTGATTTTTGGAGCTATCACTTTCTTATTGATATAAAATCATATATCATATAACCTAGATATAGTTAGTGAGTATCCGGTTGCGGGAGGGGTCCAGGTGGAGGACAGGAAAGAATGGTATTTGGAATATGAAATTAAAATCAACCGCCCGGGGCTTCTTGGCGATATATCTTCTCTCTTGGGTATGTTGGCGATTAACATCAAAAGCATTAATGGCGTTGACGATAGAAAGCGCGGCCTGCTTCTTCTTGTAAAAAATGAGGAACAGGTCGGTCGCCTCGAATCGATCTTGCAAACAGTGGAAACGATAAAAGTAACGAAAATCAGGGAATCCAAACTTCGGGACAGGCTTGCAGTGCGCCATGGCAGGTATATTCAGCGGGACCACGACGACAGGAAAACATTCCGGTTTGTGCGTGATGATCTCGGTATCCTTGTTGATTTTATGGCTGAGCATTTTAAACAAGAAGGCCATAAACTGATCGGAATCCGCGGCATGCCCCGCGTCGGAAAAACCGAGTCAATTGTGGCGGCAAGCGTGTGCGCTAATAAAAAATGGATTTTTCTTTCCTCCACGATGATCAAGCAGACAGTCAGAAGCAGCCTGATCGATGATGAATACAACGTCAATAATATATTTATTATGGATGGGATCGTATCCGCCGAAAGGGCAAACGAACAGCACTGGCAGCTCATTCGCGAAATTATGCGCCTGCCGGCTGTAAAAGTGGTGGAACACCCTGATATTTTTGTGCAGCACTCGGAATACTCATTGGACGATTTCGACTATATTATTGAGCTGAGAGAAGATCCGTCACAGGAGATTACATACGACATGCTGCAAAATAACCGGATGTTTCAAAGCGGATTTGGCGGATTTGATTACTAGATTGGCAGGTGTTACCATGACGGAATTAGGGAATCGTTTAAAGGAAGTAAGAAAAGAAAAGGGCATCAGCCTGGATGATCTGCAGGAGATGACCAAAATCCAAAAAAGGTATTTAAAAAATATCGAAGAAGGAAAATATGATTCAATGCCTGGAAAATTTTACGTCCGGGCATTTATTAAGCAGTATGCCGAGGCAGTCGGGCTTCAGCCGGAAGAGCTATTTGAGGAGTTTAAAAACGAAATTCCGAGCATCGAACATGAAGAATTTCCGGAGCAGATTACCCGTGTACAGACGAGAAAAACGGCGGCTCCGGATACGGTAAAATTGATGAACGTGCTGCCGAGGATCATTGTAGTCGTTGTGATTATCGGGATTTTGTTTTTGCTGTGGTTTATTGTTTCCAGTTTTGCTGGAAACAACAGCAAGGAAAAATTAAGCAGCGGCAATTCGGGCAATGTGAGCGTGCAGCAAGGTGATGTGAAATCTTCTGACAAGGCAACATCCGAAAACACCACAGGCACAAAAAATACGGCAAAAAGTACGAAAACAATTTCTACGGAAACGAAAAAAAATGCAAACCAGCAAACGGGGCAGAAATTGGAAGCTATTTCATCAAGCGGCTATACATCGACTTACAAGCTGAGCGGTACCGGTCAATTTAAGCTCGAGTTAAAAGCCAAAGGCGGGCAGTCGTGGATACAGGTGAAAAACAGCGACGGCTCAACCAATTTCCAAAAATTATTGAATGACGGCGACAGCCAGAATGCCGACCTCACGAAACAAAAACAAGTAACGATTACGATCGGAAATACCGTGAACACGGAAGTCTACATTAACGGCAAAAAATTAAAATACGATATTCCTGCTTCCAAAGAAGTACGCCAGGTTATTGTGATCCAGTTTCATGCAACACAAACGGAATAAGCTTATATAATGGGGGCTTTCTCTGCGGAAAATATATATATAGATCAGTTGGAGGAAAAGTTCAGTGAATTTGCCGAATAAAATTACTGTTTCTCGCGTATGTTTAATTCCTATTTTTTTAATGGTGATGGCGGTGCCTTTCCATTGGGGCACACTCGAATGGCTGGATACCAAAATCCCTGTCACCCATTTTGTCGGTGCGGTGATTTTTGCGGTTGCTTCGATGACGGATTGGATTGACGGACATTATGCGCGCAAAATGAATCTTGTCACGAATTTTGGCAAGTTTCTCGATCCGCTTGCCGATAAACTGCTTGTTTCCACGGCGTTTATTTTGCTTGTCGGCCTACAGCTTGCGCCGGCATGGATTGTGATTATTATCATCGCCCGCGAATTTGCCGTGACAGGCTTAAGGCTGATTCTGGCCGAGGGCGGTGAAGTTGTGGCAGCCAATATGCTTGGCAAAATTAAAACATGGACGCAGATTATTGCCATCCTTTTATTGCTTCTGCATAATTTCCCGTTTGCGGCGTTGTCCTTCCGCATGGATCTCGTTGCTTTGTGGGTGGCGCTTGTCTTTACAATCTGGTCCGGCATTGATTATTTTTATTTAAACCGGAAAGTATTCGCCCACTCAAAATGAACAATTCAGTGAAAGTCCGCCTTTCACTGTTTTTTTGCATATATTTTTGGATAAAGGAAAAGAGCACCTTTTTTTGCGCGGTTCCTGCCAGTTGGCTGCACGCTTATGACATTTAACAGCCACAAAGTTCCGAGGCGACAGGACTACATAATCTTTCTGCTGCTTATCAAAGGGAGGAATTGGAATGAATGCTGAGATTATTGCGGTCGGTTCAGAGCTGCTGCTTGGCCAGATCGTCAACACGAACGCGAAGTTTATTGCGGAGCATTTGGCAGAAATCGGGGTGGATGTCTACTACCAGACGGTTGTCGGCGATAATCCGGGGCGGCTTGAAGAGGCAATTAAAACCGCCGAGGCACGCGCCGATTTGCTCATTTTTACCGGCGGGCTGGGGCCGACAAAGGATGATTTGACGAAAGAAACGATCGCTTTCCATATCGGGAAAAAGCTCGTGACGGATGAAGTTGCGATGCGTTCCATTAAGCAATTCTTTGCCCGCACAAAACGGAACATGACCGAAAACAACAAAAAACAGGCGTTGGTTATTGAAGGGTCAAAAGTGCTTCCGAATGACCACGGGATGGCGCCCGGGATGTTCGCCAAACAAGGAAACCATTATTATATGCTTCTGCCGGGGCCGCCGCATGAAATGGAGCCGATGTTTATCAATTACGGCAGCCCGGCGATCCAGGAAGAACTTGAAACGATTGAAAGAATCGAGTCACGTGTGCTTCGTTTTTTCGGGATCGGAGAATCGCAGCTGGAAACAGAGGTACAGCACATCATTGACAGCCAATCGAACCCGACGGTCGCGCCGCTCGCATCGGAAGGGGAAGTGACGCTCAGGATTACGGCAAAACACGAATCAGCCGAAATCGCGAACAAAATGATCGATGAAAAAGAGAAAGAAATCCTGCAAATTGTCGGGCAATATTTTTACGGCTACAATGAAACGACACTAATGGAGGCACTGTTGAAAAAACTGTCCGAAAAACAGCTGACGCTCGCATGCGCGGAAAGCCTCACAGCCGGCATGTTTGAATCGGAAATGGCCGCCATTCAGGGAGTGAGCACAATGTTGAAAGGTGGCATTGTTGTTTATTCAAATGAAGCGAAAATGAAACTGGCAAATGTGAAGAAGGAAACGCTCGACCAATACGGCGCCGTAAGCAAAGAATGTGCGATAGAGCTGGCGGAAAATGTCCGCAGGCTGCTGAGCGCGGATATCGGAATCAGTTTTACCGGTGTAGCCGGCCCGGATTCGCTTGAAGGCCATCCCCCTGGCACGGTTTGGATCGGCATTACGGTCAAGGGAAAAGAAACCGGGGCCCATCTTTTGGAACTTGCCGGCTCCCGCAACAATGTCCGCCGCAGGACGGTGAAATACGGCTGTTACTATCTTTTGCAGATGCTGGGCAAATAATATCGGGTTTGCCCATAAAGGCCTCTTCCGCAAGGCAACCGGGTTTTTCACGGAAGAGGTTTTTTTTAGCTATGTCGGCAAAATTTTAATTTTTGGCGGCTTTTTCTTTGAAAAATTCGATTTTCCGCAGGGAAAAAAGGATTTTTTTTAAAGTTTTGGAGCAAAAAAATCACGAATGGACGTTCGATATTTTTCTTGGCAAACGGATAAAAAACGGGTATAGTATATGTATAGGTTCATTGCTTGCGAGAGTCCGTGATGAATAAAAAGGAGGAAATTTTGTGAATGATCGTCAACAAGCCTTAGACCAGGCTCTGAAACAAATAGAAAAACAATTCGGAAAAGGTTCCATCATGAGATTGGGCGAACAGACGGACAGGGCCGTATTCACGATCCCGAGCGGTTCCCTTGCGCTTGATATTGCACTGGGCGTCGGTGGTTATCCGCGCGGCCGCGTGATCGAAATTTACGGGCCTGAAAGTTCGGGTAAAACAACTGTTGCCCTCCATGCGATTGCGGAAGTTCAGGCAAGGGGCGGACAAGCCGCTTTTATCGATGCGGAACACGCGCTTGATCCGGTTTATGCCCAAAAGCTCGGCGTCAATATTGATGAACTACTCCTGTCCCAGCCGGATACGGGCGAACAGGCGTTGGAAATTGCCGAAGCGCTCGTCCGCAGCGGTGCTGTCGACATTATTGTGATTGACTCGGTTGCTGCACTCGTGCCAAAAGCGGAAATTGAAGGGGAAATGGGGGACTCCCATGTAGGCCTCCAGGCGCGCCTCATGTCCCAGGCTTTGCGCAAATTATCAGGCGTCATCAATAAATCCAACACCATCGCTATCTTCATCAACCAAATCCGCGAAAAAGTAGGCGTAATGTTCGGAAACCCGGAAACAACGCCGGGCGGCCGCGCGCTGAAATTTTACTCGTCCGTGCGCCTTGAAGTGCGCCGCGCCGAGCAAATCAAGCAGGGCAACGACATTGTCGGGAACAAAACGAAAATTAAAGTTGTTAAAAACAAAGTTGCGCCGCCGTTTAAAACAGCCGAAGTGGATATTATGTACGGGGAAGGCATATCAAAAGAAGGCGAAATCATTGATATGGGCAGCGAACTCGATATTATCCAAAAAAGCGGCGCTTGGTACTCGTATAATGATGAAAGGCTGGGCCAGGGCCGCGAAAATGCAAAACTCTTTTTAAAAGAGAATCCGGATCTGCGCAACGAGATTGCCATGAAAATCCGCGAGCACTACGGCCTGGCGGAAAACAGCCAGCCGGCCGCCGAAGAAAATACGGAAGAACAGGAAGAATTCCATTTGGAATAATACGCAAAAAAGAGCGCCTAAAATGCAGAACGCATTCCGGCGCTTTTTTTGCGGCTGTAGCCCACTTAGAAAAATTTACTAATTTATTCCATGTGCTCCACTTGACAATAAATATTCCCACCTTTAAAATTAATGTGTATATTTTATTTTCTAAAAATGACTTTCTCCTGCGCGAAAAGCTTACTCCGTTTCCGGACAGATTCCGGAAAGGGGTTCGGATATCTTACCGGATTGCCTTTTTGCGAACGGCTGGAAGAATCATTCCGCCGTGCGGCATTTAAACCGCACAGGGAGGAAACTCATGATTTGGTTTTAATGCATATACATCGGTGTGGGGATTTTCTCCGGGATGGACGTTTTACTTTTTAAGCTGAGCGTTGTATACTGTAAACCTTATGGATTAACGTAAAGCCGACATCTTTTAGCGTAGAAAAAGTTCATAGCAAGAGGAGGTGAGATTGATGGAGTCTCTCATATGGATCATCTCCCTTTTGCTTGTCCTTATCGTCGGTGTCGTTGTTGGCTATTTCATCCGAAGATCGATTTACGAAGCAAAGATCGCAGCGGCTAAAAATACGGCCGATCAAATTGTGGGTGACGCAAAACGTGAAGCCGACCGTCTGAAAAAAGAAGCCCTGCTTGAAGCGAAGGATGAAAATCATAAACTTCGTACAGATGTGGAACGGGAACTGCGCGAACGAAGAAATGAATTGCAAAGACAGGAAAATCGCTTATTGCAAAAGGAAGAGAACCTCGACCGCAAAGATGAATCGCTGGACAAGCGCGAATCGATGCTGGAAAAGAAAGAGGATTCTTTAAACCTGAGACAACAACATATTGAAGAGATGGAAAGCAAATTGGAGGAGATGGTTAAAAAGCAGGAGTCTGAACTGGAAAGAATCTCGGGCCTGAACCGCGAGCAGGCAAAAGCCATCATCATCGAAAAACTGGAGAAGGAGCTTTCGCATGATTTGGCCTTAATGGTAAAAGAAGCTGAAACGCGGGCGAAGGAAGAAGCCGACAAAAAGGCAAAAAATATCCTTTCATTGGCAATCCAAAGATGCGCAGCCGAGCATGTTGCCGAAACGACGGTATCGGTTGTCAATCTGCCGAACGATGAAATGAAGGGGCGCATTATTGGAAGGGAAGGGCGCAATATCCGGACGCTGGAAACATTGACAGGTATTGACCTGATTATCGATGATACGCCGGAAGCGGTTATTCTTTCGGGATTCGATCCGGTGCGCCGGGAAACGGCACGCATTGCACTGGAAAAACTGGTTCAAGACGGCCGCATCCATCCGGCCCGCATTGAAGAAATGGTTGAAAAAGCAAGGCGCGAGGTGGATGAACATATACGCGAAGTTGGTGAACAAACCACTTTTGAAGTCGGTGTCCACGGTCTTCATCCTGATTTAATCAAAATACTGGGCCGGTTGAAATTCCGTACCAGCTACGGGCAAAACGTCCTGAAACACTCGATTGAGGTGGCGTTCCTTTCCGGTTTGCTGGCAGCCGAACTCGGAGAAGACGAAATGCTTGCCCGCCGTGCCGGTCTGCTCCATGATATCGGCAAAGCAGTCGATCATGAAGTGGAAGGGAGTCATGTAGAAATCGGCGTGGAATTGGCAACCAAATATAAAGAACACCCGGTTGTCATCAATAGTATTGCTTCCCACCACGGCGATACAGAACCAACGTCGGTCATTGCCGTGCTCGTTGCAGCGGCCGATGCGTTGTCGGCGGCACGGCCGGGGGCGCGCAGTGAAACGCTCGAACATTACATCCGGCGCCTCGAAAAGCTGGAGGAAATTGCCGAGTCGTATGAAGGCGTTGAAAAATCTTTTGCCATCCAGGCGGGGAGAGAAGTCCGGATCATGGTGAAACCGGAACAGATCGACGACTTGGAAGCCCATCGTCTTGCGCGTGATATCCGCAAAAAAATCGAAAATGAGCTGGATTATCCCGGCCATATTAAGGTAACGGTCATTCGGGAAACGCGGGCTGTTGAATATGCAAAATAAGCGGTGACGTGCTCACCGCTTATTTTTTTAAATCTGTAATTATTTACCATTGATGATCACAAATTACGGGGCTCCTGCGGAAAACGAGGGCTGAGCGAAATCACCGGGGCCAGCCGGATTTCCTGATCATCGGACATGCTTAACATCTAAAAGATGAAATCCACTTACACAGCAAAGAAAGGGATATACATGAAGATTTTATTTATAGGGGATGTTGTCGGGTCTCCGGGACGCGATATGGTCAATGAGTATTTGCAAAAATTAAAAGCGAAATACAAGCCGCAGCTGACCATTGTAAACGGTGAAAATGCAGCCGGAGGGCGGGGAATCACCCAAAAAATTTACCGTGGGCTGCTGGAAGCCGGGGCGGATGCCGTTACGCTCGGCAATCATGCCTGGGACAATAAAGAAATTTTTGAATTTATCGAGGATGCCAAATGGATGGTGCGCCCGGCGAATTTTCCGGACGGGACACCAGGTAAAGGCTTGGTGTTTGTCAAAGCGGAAGGGGCCGAATTTGCCATTTTGAATTTGCAGGGAAGAACGTTTATGAATGCGATTGATGACCCGTTCCGGAAAGCGGAAGAACTCGTTTCGATGGTTAGAAAAAGGACCCATTTCATTTTTGTTGATTTCCATGCAGAGACGACTAGCGAAAAGCAGGCAATGGGCTGGCATTTGGACGGAAAAGTTTCCGCTGTTGTCGGTACGCATACGCATGTCCAAACGGCAGATGCCAGAATATTGCCGAACGGCACGGCTTATATGACGGATGTCGGCATGACGGGGCCTTATGACGCGATCCTCGGCATGGATAAAGATGCAGTGCTAAAGAAATTTCTGACTTCGCTGCCGGTCCGTTTTGAAGTAGCGAAATCTGGAAGAAAAATATTGAGCGCTTGTGTCATTGAACTCGATAAAAAAACCGGTAAAGCAGTTTCTATCAAAAATATTTTAATCAATGAAGACCACCCATTTATTTCAGAATAAGCGGGTTTTTTTGCAACATCTATTTAGGCGTGGAATTTGCGTAATCTTCCATTTGAAAAACCACGGTGTACTTGTATTTACTTGCATAACTCCCGTAGACGGGGAATATAGTAGCAGTGGAATGATTTTCCCTGCTGTGCGGGCGGCATCTCCCCCGGGAAGAACTTGAGCAAGAGACGTTCATTTGCCCGCACGGATCCATAGGAAAATCAGCAACCTAACATGACGGGGACGGTTCTGCTGCACTTTTAGCGCAGCACCCCGTTTACAGCGAGTGCATTTCAACTGAAATGGCCATCGGGCAAGCAGAAAAACTTTGCGTTTGGGCATGAATTGTCACTCTGAACGGACATTCGGTTAACGGAAGTAAACAAGGAGGAGAAGGAATGGAAATATTAAAAGTTTCAGCAAAATCTAATCCTAATTCTGTAGCTGGTGCTCTTGCCGGTGTTCTTCGTGAAAGAGGGGGAGCGGAAATCCAGGCAATCGGGGCAGGCGCCATCAATCAGGCCGTGAAAGCGGTCGCGATCGCAAGAGGATTTGTGGCTCCGAGCGGCGTGGATTTAATCTGCATACCTGCTTTCACGGACATTCAGATTGAAGGGGAAGAAAGAACTGCAATTAAACTAATCGTTGAACCCCGCTGATATAGATGGAAGAGTACGCTGTTTGCAGCTGCAGGCAGCGATTTTTTTATGATTCTGCGGGATAAACGGTCAGGAAGCGGGGGAAGCAAAAGCGGGCCTTTCGTTCCTTTTCACAGCCAAAGTAATGCAAACGATATTGCAGTATTTTCGGCGGCCCGGCAAGATTGCGGAAAATGTCATAACTTGTCACCAAAATCATACTGGAAACATGGTAAAGTATAATTGCGGCGCTATGTTTTTTGCGCTATTTTTATGTACATAGAGGACAGCCTGGAAAACGGGCGCTAAAACGGAGGGATAAAGTTGATTAATATCATTGCGACCGCTGAATCAGTCGAACAGGCTGAAGCGCTGATCAATGCGGGGATTGATACCCTCTACATCGGGGGAAACCGTTTCGGGCTGCGCATGCCCGGAGCATTAATGAATGAAGATATCCGTAAGATCGCAGAACTTGCGCATGAATACAATAGAAAAGTAGTTGCAGCCGTAAACGGGCTGATGCATAATGATCACATTGAAGAGCTCCCAAAATACTTGGCATTTCTTGAAAATGCGGGCGTGGACGCTATCATTGCCGGAGATCCGGGCGTCATTATGCTGTTAAAGGAGTTAGAGCTTAACCTCCCGTATATTTATGATGCGCAGACACTCGTCACATCTGCAAACCAAATCAGGTTTTGGTTGGAGCGCGGGGCAATAGGCGCAGTTGCGGCAAGAGAATGTACGTTTATTGAATTAAAAGAAATCCAGTCGCAACTGGATAAACCAGTGGAAGTGCAGGTGTACGGGCCGACATGCATCCATCACTCGAAACGGAGACTGCTGACGAATTACTATCAATTTACGCATCTCTATGCCGCAACGTCCCGGGAAGCAGGCCTAAACATCCGGGAAATGAAAGACCCGGAATACCAGTATCCGATCTATCAGGATGAAAACGGGACCCATATTTTTTCAGCAGAGGATATTGCGCTGATCGCCTATTTGCCTGAACTGCATAACGCGGGTCTTGATACGTGGAAGCTTGACGGGATATTAACCTGCGGGCAGCAATTTGTAGATATAGCCGCACTTTATGTCCGGGCAAAAGAAGCGCTGCTTTCCGGCATGTTTGATGCGGCCCGATTTTCAGCAGAACTTTCGGATCTGCAACCGAAAACACGGAAACTTGGCACCGGGTTTTTCTTAAGAAAGCCGGATGAAGTACAGTAAGGAGGAGACAACATGAGGAAAATTATCAATAAACCGGAAGTTCTGGCGCCGGCCGGGAACTTGGAAAAACTCAAAATGGCGATCCGCTATGGTGCAGATGCTGTTTATATCGGTGGACAGGCTTACGGTTTGCGTTCAAGGGCAGGTAATTTTACTTATGATGAAATGAAAGAAGGAGTTGAATTCGCACATGCGCACGGGTCGAAAGTGTATGTGGCCGCAAATATGGTCGGCCATGAAGGCAACTTTAAAGGTGCAGGGGAATTTTTCCGTACGCTGAAGAAAATCGGAATTGACGCCGCTATCGTATCCGATCCGGGCTTTATTACGATATGCATGGAAGAAGCACCGGGCCTCGCCGTTCATTTGTCGACGCAGGCTTCCGCAACAAATTACAAAACGCTGGAATTTTGGAAACAGGAAGGTTTGGAACGGGTGGTACTTGCACGCGAAGTCAGCCTCGAAGAAATCCGCGAAATCCGTAAACATACCGATATGGAAATCGAAGCGTTTGTGCAGGGGGCAATGTGCATCTCGTATTCAGGGCGCTGTGTGCTGTCGAACCATATGGCGAACCGCGATGCAAACCGCGGCGGCTGTGCCCAATCGTGCCGGTGGAAATATGAATTATTTGAAAATATCGGTGGGGCGGGGGCAAATGAATTAACCGCTGACGGCGAGCCGTTTTCAATGAGCGCAGTGGACTTGACGATGATCCACCACGTCCCGGAATTGATTGAAGCAGGCGTTAATAGTTTTAAAATTGAAGGGAGAATGAAGTCGATCCACTACGTCTCGACCGTAACCAACGTTTACCGCGCGATAGTCGATACGTACTGCGAAGATCCGGAACAATTTGAATTTGACCCGGCGTGGGAAGAAGAAATTTGGAAAGTGGCACAACGGGAGCTGGCGACAGGTTTTTATTTCGGGGAGCCGGATGAAAATCAGCAGTTGTTCGGCCGCCCGCGCAAAATTCCGAAATATACATTTACGGCGCAGGTGCTTGATTATGACCCGGAAACCAAAATAGCCACGCTCCAGCAGCGCAACAATTTTGGCGTGGGGGAAGAAGTTGAGTTTTACGGGCCGAAATTTGTCCATTTCAAACAAACGATCCGTGAGATGTGGGATGAAGACGGAAACCGCATCGAGCGCGCCCCGAATGCAATGATGATTGTAAAAACAATCGTCGACCATCCTGTTCAGCCTTACTATTTAATGCGGACGCGCAAAACGCCGATGAGTACAGCCCGTGGATAATGGCTTGTTGTGTTAGAAGAAAAAACCATTTATACTAGTACGTATAAGCATTGCATGATTTGCCGGGCAACCGGCTTTTACATTGGCCGAACAATCGGCAAGTGTAAAAAAGAAAGGAGATTACCATGAACGAGAAACAGCGCTTAGAGCAGCAGCGAGTGAAATCAGTGGAGCCTGCGGACAAAAAATCCGAAAAGGACTACAGTAAATATTTCCAATCTGTCTATATCCCGCCAAATTTAAAAGAAGCGAGAAAACGAAGCAGGGCAGCAGTCCAATATTATAAAGATTTTCAAATCGACGAAGACTTGAAAGGCATGGGGGAAGGGTTAAAGTTTTATATCCGGACGTATGGCTGCCAAATGAACGAGCATGATACGGAAGTCATGGCCGGCATTTTTATGCAGCTCGGTTATAAACCGACTGATATGGTTGAAGATGCTGATGTGATCCTTTTGAACACATGCGCAATCCGTGAAAATGCCGAAAACAAAGTATTCGGCGAAATCGGGCACTTGAAACATTTGAAAACGGAAAAACCCGATATGCTGATCGGTGTATGCGGCTGCATGTCACAGGAAGAGTCCGTTGTCAATAAAATTTTACAGAAGCACCCGCATGTCGATATGATTTTCGGTACCCATAACATTCATCGCTTGCCGCAAATTTTAAAAGAAGCGTATATGTCGAAAGCAATGGTTGTGGAAGTGTGGTCCAAAGAAGGGGATGTCATCGAAAACCTGCCGAAAGTGCGCAAGGGCAATATCAAAGCATGGGTCAATATCATGTACGGTTGCGATAAATTCTGCACGTACTGCATCGTGCCGTATACGCGAGGCAAAGAACGTTCAAGGCGCCCGGAAGACATTATTCAGGAAGTGCGGGAACTGGCGGCGCAAGGCTATAAAGAGATCACTTTGCTCGGCCAAAACGTGAATGCGTACGGGAAAGATTTTGAAGACATCGAATACGGGCTCGGCGATTTGATGGACGATCTCCGGAAAATCGATATTCCGCGCATCCGCTTTACGACAAGCCATCCGCGCGACTTTGACGACCGCCTCATCGAAGTCTTGGCGAAAAAAGGAAATTTGATGGAACATATCCATCTCCCGGTCCAATCAGGTTCAAGCGAAATTTTGAAAATTATGGGCCGCAAATATACAAGGGAACAATATTTGGAACTTGTCCGCAAAATCAAAGCTGCGATTCCTGACGTTTCATTATCAACCGATATTATTGTCGGCTTCCCGAATGAAACGGAAGAGCAGTTTGAAGAAACATTGTCGCTTTATAAAGAAGTCGGGTTTGAAACGGCCTATACTTTTATTTATTCCCCGCGTGAAGGCACGCCGGCAGCAAAAATGAAAGACAACATCCCGGTGGAAGTCAAAAAAGAACGGCTGCAGCGCCTGAACGAAGTGGTGAACGCATACTCTAAAGCCGCAATGGAAAAATACGAAGGCCAGACCGTTGAAGTGCTGGTTGAGGGCGAAAGTAAAAACAATCCGGATATTTTGGCCGGCTATACCCGCAAAAATAAACTGGTCAACTTCAAGGGGCCAAAATCGGCGATTGGAAAATTGGTAAAGGTCAAAATTACAAAAGCCAAAACTTGGTCGCTGGACGGGGAAATGGTCGGTGCCGCCGATGCGGTCGGAGTGGAAGCGTGATGGCGAAGTTTACGAAAAATGATATTGTTGCAAAAGCGGCGGAACTCGCGAAAATGATTGCGGAAACGGACGAAGTGGACTATTTTAAACGTGCGGAGGCGCAAATCAATGAAAATGAGAAAGTCCGCAATTTAATTGCCAGTATCAAAGCCCTGCAAAAGCAGGCCGTAAACTTGCAGCATTATGGAAAAACAGAAGCATTAAAACAGGTGGAAGAAAAAATTGATACGCTGGAAGAAAAGTTGAACGATATCCCGGTTGTCCAGGAATTTAAGCAATCCCAGGTGGATGTGAATGATCTTCTCCAGTTGGTTGCGAATACGATTTCCAATACGGTGACGGACGAAATCATTATCTCTACGGGAGGAGACCTTTTAAAAGGGCAGACCGGTTCACAGGTGAAATATTCTTCCGGCAAAATCCACTAAAAAAGCGGTGCGCGCCTTTTTCGGTGCTCACCGCTTTTTTTAACGCAGCCTCTTGGAGAACCGGCGCAGAGCGGTTGATGTAATCTATCTTTCTTTTTAAAACTTCCGGGCACCTCCCCAAAACTTCTGCATAACTTAAAAATACCTTTATATCCGGGACAGGAAAAAAGTTTGGCACACCGGCCTGGGTAAAAGCATAGGATGAATTGAAAATAATTGAGGAGGGTTCGCTCGAATGGCAGAATATAGAGAAATCATTACAAAAGCAGTTGTTGCGAAAGGGCGCAAATTTACGCAGTCCAACCATACGATATGCCCGCCGCATCATCCTTCGAGCATTTTAGGCTGCTGGATTATCAACCATAAGTACGAAGCTAAGAAAGTGGATAAAGAAGTTGAAATCCGCGGCTCTTACGATGTCAACATTTGGTATTCCCATAACGATAATACGCGGACATCGGTGATGACGGAAAAAGTTGAATACACCGATACCGTCAAATTAAATTACCGGGACCCAGATTGCCTTGACGACAAAGAAGTCATCGCAAGCGTCTTGCAGCAGCCAAATTGCATCGAAGCGGTCATTTCGCCAAACGGGAATAAAATTATTGTGAGTGTTGAAAGAGAATTCCTCGTTGAAGTGATCGGGGAAACAAAAGTTTGTGTCGCTATCCATCCGGACGGCTGCGGCGGCGATGATGAATGGGAAGAAGAATCCGGCGATGAATTTGAAGAACTGAATCCAGACTTTTTAGTGGGCAGCGAAGAAGAATAAAAGCATTCAACTAGGAGATCATCGCACTCCTAGTTTTTTCTTGTATATTCAATTTATGAAGGTACACATGCAAATATGTTATAATAAACAGTATTGAAATAAACGAAGTTGAAAGCAGGAAAGGAATTTGGTAAGAATGGCTGCGTATACCCCAATGATTCAGCAGTATTTACAAGTGAAGGCGGAATATCAGGATGCCTTTTTGTTTTTCCGCCTCGGCGATTTTTACGAAATGTTTTTCGAAGATGCCATCAAGGCTTCCCAGGAATTAGAAATTACGTTGACAAGCAGGGACGGCGGCGGCGAAGAGAGAATCCCGATGTGCGGGGTACCGTACCATTCAGCAACTGCCTATATTGAGCAACTGGTCGGAAAAGGCTATAAAGTGGCGATTTGCGAGCAAATGGAAGACCCGAAACTGGCAAAAGGGGTTATCAAACGGGAAGTGATCCAGCTGATTACCCCGGGGACGATGATGGAAGGAAAATCCCTTTCCGAGAAGGAGAATCATTATATCGCGTCTATTGCCGCCATCCCAAATGGGGGGTTTGCGCTTGCTTATATTGATTTATCGACAGGCGAGAGCCGCGCAACGGTGTTGGATGGCCCATTTGAAGAGACCTTCAATGAACTTAATTCGATCGGGGCAAAAGAAGCGGTTGTTGATCCGGATTTCCCTGAAGATTTTTGTAAATTGATGAAGAACAGCGGGAATATTACGATTTCATATGAAACGGACACAACGGAAAAGGAAGATTTTACAAAGCTTTTGGCCGGTGCGGGCACAGAAAATCTGAGGCTGTCTGTTACAAGGTTATTAAACTATTTATACCGGACACAGAAAAGAAGCCTTGACCATTTGCAGCCGGTAGAAGTGTATGAAGTCCGCCAGTATTTAAAAATCGACTATTACTCAAAGCGCAATCTTGAACTGACAGAAACAATCCGCGCACAGGGGAAGAAGGGGTCACTCCTTTGGCTGCTTGATGAAACGATGACGGCTATGGGCGCACGCCTTTTAAAGCAATGGATCGACCGCCCGCTTTTGAAACGTGAAAAAATCGAAGCGCGGCTCGCCATGGTTGAAACCTTCCTCAACCATTACTTTGAAAGGCAGGATATCCGGGAACGGCTGAAAGAAGTGTACGATTTGGAAAGGCTTGCCGGCCGGGTTGCGTTCGGCAATGTGAATGCGCGCGACCTCATTCAGCTAAAATGCTCGCTCCAGCAGGTTCCGGGTATCCGCGCGTTGATTGAAAGCTTAGGGAATGCGGAAAGCGAAAAACTTGCCTCGCTTCTTGATCCGTGCGAGGAACTGACAGATCTGCTTGAACGCGCGATTGCAGACAATCCCCCTGTCTCCGTTAAAGAAGGCGGCATGATCCGCGACGGCTACGATGAAGAGCTCGACCGTTACCGGGACGCGAGCAAAAACGGCAAGCAGTGGATTGCAAGCCTCGAACAGGAGGAGCGGGAACGGACCGGGATTAAGTCGCTGAAAGTTGGTTACAACCGTGTGTTCGGCTATTATATTGAGGTGACAAAAGCGAATCTCCACCTGCTGGAAGAAGGACGCTACGAACGTAAGCAGACGCTTGCAAACGCCGAAAGGTTTATTACCCCCGAGCTCAAAGAAAAAGAAGCGCTCATTTTGCAGGCGGAAGAAAGGATCATTGATCTTGAATACGAGCTGTTTACGGAAATTCGCGGACACGTAAAAGAGTTTATTCCGCGCCTGCAAAGCCTTGCCAAAGCGGTCAGCATGATTGATGTGCTCCAAAGTTTTGCAACCGTAAGTGAAAACCGCCATTATACGAAACCTGTTTTCCGTGAAGACGGCGTATTGAAAATCACAGACGGCCGCCACCCGGTTGTCGAAAAAGTGCTCGATTCACAAAGCTATGTGCCGAACGACTGCCTGATGGATGGCCGACGTGAAATCCTTTTGATTACTGGGCCGAATATGTCGGGGAAAAGCACATATATGCGGCAGATTGCGTTGACAGTGATCCTCGCGCAAATGGGTTGCTTTGTGCCGGCTGACGAAGCGGAACTGCCGATCTTTGACCAAATTTTTACAAGAATTGGTGCTGCGGATGATTTAATTTCCGGGCAGAGCACGTTTATGGTGGAAATGCTCGAAGCGAAAAATGCCATTGCCCACGCGACAAAAAACAGTTTGATTTTATTTGATGAAATAGGCCGCGGAACCTCTACATATGACGGTATGGCGCTTGCACAGGCCATGATCGAATATATCCATGATAAAATCGGGGCAAAAACGCTTTTCTCCACCCATTACCATGAGCTGACCGCGCTTTCCGAAGAATTGGACAAACTGCAAAATATCCATGTCAGTGCCATGGAGCAAAACGGAAGAGTCGTTTTTCTCCATAAAATCAAAGAAGGCCCGGCCGATAAAAGCTACGGGATCCATGTTGCCCAATTGGCCGGCCTACCGGATGGCGTGATCAAGCGTGCCGAGAAAATTTTGCATGAATTTGAGAACCACGACGGGGGCGAAAAGCAATTGCCTGCTCGCGAAACGGCTGCTGCCCATGAAGCGCCGGCCCAGCTGTCATTTTTTGAAGAGCCGGAAGAAATCAGGCATAAGGAGCCTGTTTTAAAGGAAAGAAAAGTGATCCAGCAAATCAAAGAACTGGATTTGCTTGAAATGACGCCGCTGCAGGCGATGAACGCCCTATATGAGATCCAGAAAAAATTAAAAAAATAGGTGGTGTTGTCCGCGATGGGGAAAATTGCCCAATTGGACGAGTGGCTTTCCAACAGGATTGCTGCCGGAGAAGTGGTGGAACGGCCAGCATCTGTTGTCAAGGAGTTGGTGGAAAACGCGATTGATGCACAAAGCACCGTGATTGAAATCGATGTGGAAGAAGCCGGCCTCCAGAAAATCCATGTCATCGACAACGGCACTGGCATTGAAGCGGATGATGTGGAGCTAGCATTTTCGCGCCATGCGACAAGTAAAATTAAAAACGAGCATGATTTATTCCGTATTCGTTCGCTTGGTTTCCGCGGTGAGGCACTGCCGAGCATTGCGTCCGTTGCTCGCGTGGAAATCGTAACGTCAACCGGTGAAGGGCCGGGCATAAAAGCCATAATAGAAGGAGGAAAATGGCTTTCTCACGAAACGGCGCCAAGCCGGAAAGGGACGGAAATGACAGTCACGGATTTATTTTTCAACACCCCGGCACGGCTAAAATATATGAAATCGATCCACACCGAGCTCGGCAATATTACCGATGTCGTCAATCGCCTGGCGCTTGCCCATCCGGAAGTGTCAATCCGCCTCCGCCATGGGGGGAAGATGCTTTTGCAGACAAATGGAAACGGCGATGTGCGCCAGGTGCTCGCTGCCATTTACGGGGTCAATATTGCAAAAAAGATGATTCCAATCCATGCGGAAACGCTTGATTTTGAACTCAACGGTTATATTGCCCTTCCGGAAATCACAAGGGCGTCGCGCAATTATATTTCTACGATGGTCAACGGCCGGTTCATAAAAAATTACCCGCTTGCCAAGGCGATTTTGGAAGGGTACCATACGCTGCTTCCGATCGGCCGTTATCCGATTGCGCTGCTTTCGGTGAGAATGGATCCGGTTCTCGTAGATGCCAATGTCCACCCTGCAAAGCTTGAAGTGCGTCTCAGCAAAGAAAAAGAGCTTTGCCAAATCATTTCGGAAACGATCAAAGCCGCATTTAAGAAGCAGGAATTGATCCCTACCGGCATGATCCGGGCAGCGGAGAAGCCAAAGCAGGAGCAGGTTTCATTCCGGCTTGACCATCTGCCGGAAAAAGAGGGGCCGAAAAATGTGGAAGCCCCCGTAAAACCAAGTTTTCCGATTTATTCGCATAAAGATGCTTTGCTGCCCGAACAAGAAATGAAAAAACTGTATATGCCGAACCCTGGACAAAGTCCGGAAACTCCTTCTCCGCTTTCAAAGCCGCCAGAGGATCCGGTTTTTCCGGAAACGGTCCGGGAAACGGATACGGCATTCGATTATAAAGAAGCAGAACAGACGATTGCCGTTGAGAATCCGGCGCCGCGCGTTCCGCCAATGTATCCGATCGGCCAGATGCACGGCACATATATTTTCGCGCAAAATGAAAACGGCCTGTACATCATTGACCAGCACGCCGCCCAGGAAAGGGTCAAATACGAATATTTCCGCGAAAAAGTGGGAGAGGTCAAAAAAGAACTGCAGGATATGCTTGTGCCACTGACGCTTGAATACTCGACGGACGAGGCGATTAAAATTCAGGAAAACCTTGATGCGCTGAAAGAAGTCGGCGTTTTTTTGGAACCGTTCGGGCATAACAGCTTTATCGTCCGTTCGCATCCGACATGGTTCCCGAAAAACGAGGAAAAAGAAGTCATTGAAGAAATGATTGAACAGGTCCTTTTGGTGAAAAAAGTGGATATCAAAAAATTGCGCGAAGAAGCGGCCATCATGATGAGCTGCAAAGGCTCGATTAAGGCAAACCGGCACTTGCGCAATGACGAAATCCAGGCGCTTCTGGACGCCCTCCGGATGTCGTCCGACCCGTTCACATGCCCGCACGGTCGCCCGATTATCATTCATTACTCGGTTTACGATCTTGAGAAGATGTTTAAGAGGGTGATGTAGTTTGAGCAAAATCCCCTTATGAAATTGGGGGAGGATATTAAATCGCACTTGACACATCGGATTAATATGCATATAATAAAACCAACATACATTTACATCGATTAACTTATCCAGAGAGGTGGAGGGATTGGCCCGATGAAACCTCAGCAACCGGCCTGCACGGCACGGTGCTAATTCCAATAAGCCTGAGGCTTTGAAGATAAGTTGAGGTGACATGCCCATTTGAAGAACCCCTCTTCTTATTTTTGAAGCGGGGTTTTATTTTTAAATAAAAGGAGCGATACAAATGGGCAATATAAAAGACAGGGAATTGGCAGCTGAAAAAAGGAGGAATGAACTGATTGACCGGCTGATTGCCTTCCATATTTATAAAAAAGGAGGGAAGCACCTGTTTGAACTCACGCTTCACGAACTTGAACAGGAATACCGGCATATCCAATCGCAGGTGCATCCCCACAGCGGCTGGGAATCGATCCATTGGAAACGGAAAAAATAAACCGGAAAGGTCATTTTAAATCCTGTTCCCTTAGGCGGTCAACCGTTCCATTTCAAAATAGGCGGCATTGAGCTGCCTGTGCGTTTCGGAAATTCCTTTTTCCTCCAAGGTATTTCCCGCGGATTTTATAATAAGAACGCGGGTTGAACCATTTATGCCCTTTTTCACAATCTCGCCTCCTTTCATTCAGCTGCCCATAGTGTTGCCGTAAAAACGGGAAATATCCGGCGGAAATGGAGACGTTTTAATCGGAGAACGAAGCATCTTTGCCTTTTTGGAGCATGTACAGCTGGTATTCATAAATGAGCTTGTCCAGGAGCTGGCTCTGGCGGATGGTTTCCGGGTGGTTAAAACCTTTTTGCACGGCAAATTGCATCATCTTTTTCCGGATTATGTTGATGTTGCGGGACAAATTAGAAGTTTTTTGGTTTGGTTTACGGTTGTTTTTTGGCATACAAACGTTCCTTTCCGGAAATATGGGGGGAAACAATTAAGCAAAAATTTTCACGGAGCGGGACAATCAGATCCGTTTTGGAGAATGTTTGCGGATTGGAAAGAGGCTATTCTTCGGATCGGCCGAGAGGAATTTCGTCATGATCGGGATGGATGACGCACCCAATCAAAAGAATATCTTCATAAATACTCTTTTTTACGCTTTCATATGGGCATTTCCGGTAATCATCCAGAAGGCGCCCCAATTCAATAATGAATAATAAGGTTTCTTCCTCTTTGACCATCTATCATAATACCTGCCTATCATTTGTGATCAACCCTTATTATATAGTATAAATGGACCAAATGTGAAGCAGGATTTTTGTATTATGGGAATTTTTACAAAAAAGTTTGGACGGCACCATTTTGGGGCACTTTTTCCAGCATTAACAGCCGCAACCCGAAAAGGCTGCTGCAGCTTGTTTAATTGGGCGGTCTTGTGGAGGTTCCTTGAATGGCCTCGTGTATGCTCCTCACTTCTTTAAATAGCGCATGCCGGTCCACTTTTAAGCTTTCGATGATTTCTTGTGGATCATTCCCGCTGCGGTGCATCTTCATGACTGTATCCAGATTTTTATGCCCCAGCTTGGCCAACGCCGATGCTAGAATAAGAAAGTGGCGGTCTTCTTCACGCCGAGCATATTTTTCAATATCTGCCCGGCTTCTTCCGTTATACTGGGCTAGATACCGGATGATGTTTTCTTTGTTTGCCGCATAAAAATGTTCTTTTGCCTCATGGTGTTCGGCCCGGATTTTTCCAACGTCCACGCCGAAGTGTGTAGCGGTTTCTTTCCATGATTTGTGTTTTTTATAGTATTGCAGGACTGCCTCCATTTTTTTGCCGCTATGTTCGGCGATGAAGGCGGCATGGTAAACCTCTTTTTTGGTGTATCCCTCCTGCAACCATTTCTGCATATTTTGAACCGGCGCCATTTGGTGATGGGTGTAAGGCTTTCCGCCGTGCTGGGCGTATGCGGAAGGTACGGCAAAAAATGCCAATATCAAAATAGCGGTCAAGCCTGTCCATGTTTGTTTTCTATTCATCTAAAAATACCCTCCTTTTTTTAATTTATGCCTGAATAGTTTTCCCTTTCCCCTGCTTTCTATGACCGCTGGAAGGAAATGAATAAAATTTATTCAGAAGGGGAAAATATATAAATGTTCTGTTTGAATGCTTTATGGTAGGATAAAGAAAGGGATGTTCCCTTTTCGGTTGCCGAGTTTCAGCAATTGGTGCGGGGAAAAATTTATCGAAATTGCATCCCGGGGCAAATTGCCCATGATTGTCGGCGGCACTGGGCTTTACATACAATCGGTTTTATATGATTATCGTTTTTCGGACATTTCCGGCGACGCTAAATACCGCAGGGAGCTGGAATTACTGGCGGAGCGGGAAGGGGCCGGGATGCTCTACAAGATGCTGGAAGAACTCGATCCGGAAACCGCCGGCAAGATCCATCCGCACAATGTAAGAAGAGTGATCTGGGCGCTGGAAATATACCATTTTTCCGGCAAAATGATGCATGAATACCGCAAGGAGCAAAAAGAGGAGATGTTGTATGATGCCGCTTTGGTCGGCCTCACACTGGAAAGGGAAAAATTGTACGCGCGCATTAATCAACGGGTCGATAAAATGATTGAACAGGGATTAATAGCCGAAGTGGAAAAATTGCTGGCCAACATTTGCGCGGTGCCCAGTCAATCCAGGCGATCGGCTACAAAGAGCTGTATGATTATTTTGATGGGCTCATAACCCTTGATGAGGCGATAGCCCGGTTAAAACAAAATACGCGGCGTTTTGCGAAAAGGCAGCTTACCTGGTTCCGCAACAAAATGGAGATTGAATGGTTTGATATAACAAACGAGGCCGAAAAGGAAAAAAGTTTGAAGAAATTTCCGCTTTTATAGCAGGAAAGCTACAAATAAAATCGAATAGTTTATAATGGAGAGAAAGAGGAGGAGGATGCGAGATGAACAAGGCCATCAATATTCAGGACCAGTATTTGAATCAATTGCGGAAAGACGGTACCGTTGTTACGGTCTTTTTGATGAATGGGTTCCAGCTTCGTGGCCAGGTAAAAGGATTTGATAATTTTACGGTTCTGATTGAGACGGACGGCAAGCAGCAGCTTGTTTTTAAACACGCCATTTCTACGTTCCAGCCGCAAAAAAATGTTCAGATCAATTTTGAAGAATAAATGGAAATAATTGCCCGGCGGCCGCCGGGCATTTTTAATATGCCCCGCGTACTGTTTTGCTTATTATGTGCATAAACTGGTACAGATGATTTATTTCTTGGGAAAGCGCAAAAACCGACAAAATCCCCCGTAA
The DNA here is from genome assembly GCF_008974225.1 of Weizmannia acidilactici. Lineage (NCBI taxonomy): Bacteria > Bacillati > Bacillota > Bacilli > Caryophanales > Bacillaceae > Heyndrickxia > Weizmannia acidilactici. The sequence continues at coordinate 137,923 of NZ_BKZR01000001.1, forward strand.
ACCCCCAATCTCTGTTTTTGCTTCTGGATCCATACTCTTCGGGAAAAACAGGGTATACCTGGGCGGTTTTGCAAATATTTCCTGCACTTGGGCATTTGTCACACTCCCGGCCCAATTCGCGTATATTGTGTGTAGATTGCGAGGTGGCGGTTATGGATCAACCGATTCGTATGAAAAATAATGGTCAAATTAATATTGTCCTGAATGCGGGCCAAAGGGAGGCCGTGATTCCCCAGCCGAAAAAAGAAATAACCAAAAAGGATTTATCAGCGGAACACGAAATTTTAAAAGAAATCGAAGATGAGCTAGGCGCACTGGTGGGGATGGAAGAGATCAAGAAAATGGTGAAGGAAGTTTATGCCTGGATCTACATTAACAAAAAAAGGGAAGCGGCAGGGTTAAAGACGGGCAAACAGGCATTACACATGATGTTTAAAGGTAACCCCGGTACAGGGAAAACGACTGTTGCCCGTTTAATCGGGAAATTATTCCATAAAATGAATGTGCTGTCAAAGGGGCATTTGATTGAAGCAGAAAGGGCAGACCTTGTCGGGGAATATATCGGCCATACGGCGCAAAAAACGAGGGATTTGATCAAAAAAGCAATCGGCGGCATTTTATTTATAGATGAAGCCTACTCACTCGGACGCGGCGGTGAAAAGGACTTTGGCAAAGAAGCAATCGACACTCTTGTAAAACATATGGAAGACAAGCAGCATGAATTTATTTTAATTTTGGCCGGCTATTCGAATGAAATGGACTATTTTTTAAGCTTGAATCCGGGGCTCCATTCGCGGTTTCCGATCGTGTTCAATTTCCCCGACTATACGGTTGATGAATTAATGGATATCGGGAAAAGAATGCTGAAAGAAAAAGAGTATACGCTCAGCATTGATGCGGAGAGAAAGCTTCGCGACCATCTTGCTTTTGTCAAAACAACGAGCAACCCGGCCAGTTTCTCTAACGGGCGGTATGTCCGGAACGTCATTGAAAAATCGGTGCGGGCCCAGGCCATGCGGCTTTTGATGCAGGCCACATATGACCGCCATGAGTTGATGACGCTCCGCAGCAGCGACCTCGTTTTTCCGGACTGACATACCGGGCGCCACCTGCGGCTTGCTGCATGGTGCCTTTTTTGCTGTATTGGCGGTTACTGTTGATCACCATAGAAGCAGCGGGCCCGTTCGAAAGAAGGAAAGCTGCTGTCTGTTTTAAAAAGTGATACAATCTTAAGGGAGCTTATTTTTAAGGAAGAAGCAGAGACATACCAATGCAGTGGTTATGTGCTCCCGGGGCACCCGGTTTTGGGTGCGTTGGAACAATATAAAAATAGAAAGGTGTACAATATGTTTCAGTATTTAAAACACGGCGCGAAACTCCAGCCGGTTGCGGAAGAAGTCGAACGACAAATACGGCCGGTCCACGAAGCGATCGAAAGGCGGGCGGAAACAAACCAGTTCCGGGTTCTGCAAAGTTTTCAAAAGCACCGGGTCAGCGATACGCATTTTTACCCGTCAACCGGATACGGCTATGATGACATCGGCAGGGATACGCTGGAAGAAATTTATGCCGATGTATTCGGCGCGGAAGCCGGTCTTGTCCGCCCGCAGATCATTTCCGGCACGCATGCGATTACCATTGCGCTTTTCGGTATCCTCCGCCCGGGGGATGAACTGTTATACATAACAGGAAAACCTTATGATACGCTGGATGAAATTACAGGCATACGCGGCAATGGAAGCGGCTCGCTGAAAGAGTTTAACATAATATTTAATTATGTAAACTTAAAAGAAGGCGACAATGTCGATTTTGAAGCGGTGAAAAAAGCGATCAACCCGAATACAAAAATGGTCGCCATCCAGCGTTCAAAAGGATATGCAACGAGGCCGTCATTTTCCGTGGGTGAAATCGGGGAGATGGTCCGTTTTGTGAAAGAAATCAAGCCGGATGTTATCGTGTTTGTCGACAACTGTTACGGCGAATTTGTGGAAGAAAAAGAGCCATGCCATGTCGGCGCCGATCTGTTGGCCGGTTCGCTTATCAAAAACCCGGGCGGCGGGCTCGCCAAAACCGGCGGCTATATTGTCGGGAAGAAAAAGTGGGTCGATGCCTGTAGCTATCGGATGACTTCCCCCGGCATCGGCCGTGAAGCAGGTGCGTCGCTGTACAGCCTGCTGGAAATGTACCAGGGATTCTTTTTGGCGCCGCATGTCGTCGCTGAGGCGTTAAAAGGCGCGGTGTTTACTTCGGCGATGCTCGAAAAATTTGGGATGAATACCCATCCGAAATGGAATGCGCGCCGGACAGATCTCATCCAGTCTGTCGAATTCGGGGATCCGGATAAAATGGTGGCATTCTGCCAGGCTGTCCAATCCGCCTCACCGGTCAATTCGTATGTGACGCCGTATCCGAGTTATATGCCGGGTTATGAGGACGATGTAATTATGGCGGCCGGCACGTTTATCCAGGGGGCAAGCATTGAATTGTCCGCCGACGGTCCGCTCCGCCCGCCGTATACCGCTTATGTGCAGGGAGGGCTGACATATGCGCATGTCAAAATGGCCGTATTGCTGGCGTTGGACCGGATGATGGAGCACAATCTCGTCTAGCATTTTTCCAATGCCGCAGGGTTCCAGCATGTTATAATAAAAAATGACGTCATAAGAGGTGATCATATGGATGAAAGGCCGCGTTTGCTTTTAATAGACGGGATGGCGCTTCTTTTCCGCGCTTTTTATGCCACGGCGGTAACCGGTCAGTATATGGTAAATTCAAAGGGTATGCCGACAAACGGTGTGCAGGGTTTCCTGCGCCATTTGCTGCTCGCTTTTGAAAATAAAAAGCCGACGCATGTTGCGGTCTGCTGGGATATGGGGAGTAAAACATTCCGGAATGAGATGTTCGGCGGCTATAAGGCGAACCGGGAAGCGCCGCCTGTTGAGATGATTCCGCAATTTGACATTGCGAAAGAAACGGTGGAAGCTTTCGAAATACCGAATGTCGGCGTGAGCGGGTATGAAGCGGATGACTGCCTCGGTACACTTGCGAAGCGGTTCCAGGAAGACGCTGATGTATCGATCTTAACCGGCGATCGCGATATGTTGCAGTTGCTTGACGACCATATCGAAGTCCATCTTCTTCAAAAAGGGTATGGAAATTATAAAAGTTATACAAAAGACGCTTTTACCGCAGAGTATGGGGTGACGCCGCGCCAGTTTATTGATGTAAAGGCGCTGATGGGCGATATGAGCGATGGTTATCCAGGTGTAAAAGGGATCGGCGAAAAAACGGCGTTCAAACTGATTGGCCAATATGGCAGTGTTGGCGGTATTTTGGAACATCTCGGGGACCTTACGACATCGCAGCGTAAAAAAATTGAAGCAGATCTCGATATGCTGCATCTTTCCCGGAAACTTGCTGAAATCCATTGCAATGTGCCGGTGGCGTTTTCCTTGGAAGAAGCACGGTTCGGCCGGATCCCGGAAACGTTTATGCAACTGATTGATGAACTTGAACTGAAAACGGTGAAACGCCATTTGATTACCGCCGGAATGAATACGAGCTTAATTTCTTAAAAGGCAGTCCTGTGCGTATTGATGCTGGTAGCCGTAGAATTTGCCGCGTATGGATTTCGCTTATTATGAACAATATGCGGCAATAAAACTGAAGGAAAAACAGCATTCAAATCCTGAACGCTGTTTTTCCGTACAAAAAGTGCCCTTAAATTCTCGTATTCGACTTTTTTGCACGGTTTTCAAGCTGCGTTTTCGGGTCCGGAGCGAAACCCGCATCTTGCGCAATGCCCTGCGGTGTTACGGAATTTGCCGTTTTTCCGAGGTTCAGGTTATTTTTCTTTACCATCTTATCACCCCAAGCATTAGGATGCCCAACTTTTAGGGTAAGTTTTCACCACGCCGGCTAACAAAAAATGTTCGATAAATGCAATGGAGGAAAAACAGATGTCTTTAGGGGAATATCTTTTATTTTTAAAGGGTAAAGGATTTAAGTTTCAAAACGATGCCATCCATTTCATTTATTTCGGCAAACAGTACGCGAACGCGCCTGATGCGGTTGCCGAAGCGGCGGTCGAAATCACGCTGAAGGTGCAGAAAGCATTTGACGGCAGTTTTTATATTTCATTGCTTGAAACATTTAAACAGCATAAAGTGGGGACAAAAAAAGAAGCCTATGCCTGTATTGAAAGGTTCGGGCTTCTTGAAAAAATTTAACTTTTTCCTTTGCTTCCGGCAAGCAGCGCTTTTTTCGTCTTGAAAACGTTCGGCAGCTCCGCAAGCACCATGCCTGCAAAAATGAACAGGCAGCCAAATTCAGCCAAAGGGGTAAGCCGTTCGTGTACCCAAAAAAATGAAGTCAGAGCAGCGAAAACCGGTTCCATGGTTAAAATGAGCGCAACCCTTGTCGGGGAAGTATAGCGCTGGGCGGCCGTCTGGATAAAAAAGGCTGCGGCTGTCGCTAAAAATGCAGTCACAAACAACGCAAAAACGGTTTTCGGGCTGAACAGGGTACGGGGTACGAGCGCGGCTTTCCAGTTTTCGAAAAAGATGGCTCCGATCCAGCTGAATGCCGAAACCACCAGCAACTGAACGGTTGTAGCAAGCAAAGGTGATATTTGTTGGGCAAACCGGTCGGTGATGATGATATGAAAAGCAAACCCGACGGCACATATCAATACAAGCAAGTCACCCGCAGACAGCCCTGACGCATCTTTGGCAGCCAATAAATAAAGGCCGCAGCCGGCAAATACGGATCCCGCTGCTGACAAGGCCCCCGGCCGTTTTTTGAGAAAAAAAACGGATAACAGCGGAACCATCACAACGCTTAGCCCGGTTATAAAACCCGCTTTTGCCGGGGTCGTGTACAACAGGCCGACCGTTTGGAACGTATATCCGATAAACAGGCAGCATCCCAAAATGGCGCCGGCTGCAACCGATTTGCCAACACTTCCTTTTCCGCCTGCCCCTTTCCAAAAGGATACGGCGAGCAAAAACAGGCCGGCGAGCCCAAAGCGGACGGCATTAAAGATAAACGGCGGCAGCGATTGGATGGCATCTTGTACGACCACAAATGTTGATCCCCATACAAAGGCGACAAATAAAAGTGCAATTTCGGAAAATCTTTTTTTATTCAATGCTTATACCCCCTAAATGGTTTTAGCACTATGTATCATTTGGTTTTTTGTTCATTTTTGTTTATAAAGATGCAATTTTCGGCATAATTTAACTATAATCATTTATATAGGGCATGACAATAGGAATGCGCGTAAGTAATGGAGAAAGAGTGGTGATATGAATTTTTAAGAGCATTTGGCAATACAGGCCGCGTAACGGGCCGGTGCTCCTGTTTGAGTCGGAATGGGCAGACGGGGAAACGATCAAAAGCATTATTTTGGAAATTCAAAAAAACTGCAAGACAGGCGCTTTGGCCGTCCACGATGAGATAGGGAATGGATGGGCCGCAAAAGTTGAAAAAAGAAATCAAAATGAAAACGGGGAATGTCACCATCTATTTTGACGGCAGGTTTGATCAAACAACAAACCGTGCAGGGATTGGGGTTGCTGTGTATGATGAAAAATGTACCATGTGAGGGAAAAACGGATATTGGAGCTGAAACCGAACAGCGAAGCGAAATACGCGGCGCTTTATATTACTATCCGTAAAACGCATCCTGTTGCCGTAAGGGGTGACGTTCAAGGCGTGCTGATGCAATTGGTCTGGGAACTGTTATGACGAAGCTCACAACAGGTGGCTGGACAAAATTAAAGCGCTCGCTAAAAAACTTGGCATCAAGCCGGAATATGAACCGGTTCCGAGAAAACAAAAATAAAGAAGCGAATAAACTGGCGGGCCAGGCATTAAACGGCACGTTCATCCACAGTCATGTTAAATTGGAACGACCAGAGAAATTTATTTACGGGAAAAATTTTTTCGTATATACTGGGTTAGCAGAAAGGTAGGTTCAAATGGAAAGGAAACAACTGGTCCGGGAAGTGGATGAGATTTTGAATACGTATTGCAAAGGCTGTTTCATAAAATCCCATTTCAGGAAAACGCGCGGAAAAAAATATGCCCACCAGTTTTGCATCCGCCAATGCACAGTCGGTGAGCAGTTGAAAAAATACGGGGATCAATTATCGTGATCCCTTTCACAATCGAGAATGAAATAAAAGGCTGACGCGGACGGCCAGCCTTATTGCATTCTATCATTATGAGAGTTTCGTTACATTCGCAGCTTGCGGCCCGCGGTTGCCTTCAACAATATCGAAAGAAACTGCTTGGCCTTCTTCCAATGTTTTGAACCCTTCGCCTTGAATAGCGGTGAAGTGAACGAAAACGTCGTCTCCGCCTTCAACTTCGATAAAACCATAGCCTTTCTCGTTATTGAACCATTTTACTTTACCGTTTTGCATTTCTTAATCCTCCTAAATCAAAAGCACATTCGTGCCAAAAAATGTTGCATTAAACAGATGAAAAACCGCCATCAAGGTCGATGAAATCACTTGTTTAATGTTATAATAAATATACTCCAACCGGCATCTGGAGTCAAGATTTAGACAATCAAAATTATGGAAAATGGTTGTGAATTCTTAAATTTGCAAGCGGTTTAAAACTTACCCGTGGTCAAACGATTTCTTGTATATCGTCCGCGATTATAGTAAACTGATGGTATTGTATGGGAAAAGCATACAATAAATAGCAGTGAGAATGGGGGCCCGGGGATGCCGACACCTAGTATGGAAGACTACATTGAACAAATTTTTATTTTAATTGAAAGCAAAGGATATGCGCGTGTTTCCGATATTGCCGAAGCGCTTTCCGTCCATCCCTCTTCTGTGACAAAAATGGTACAGAAGCTTGATAAAGATGATTACCTTGTTTACGAAAAATACCGTGGTTTAGTCCTCACCCCAAAAGGCAAAAAAATCGGAAAGAGGCTTGTCGACCGCCACCATTTGCTTGAGCAGTTTTTGCGGATCATCGGGGTGGACGAAGACAATATATATAAAGATGTGGAAGGTATTGAACACCACTTAAGCTGGAATTCCATTGACCGCATCGGGGATTTGGTGCAGTATTTTGAGGAGGACCCGAGCAGGATTGATGCGCTGAACCGGCTGCAGGCCCAAAACGGAGATTAAGCTTCCCGGGCTGTTTTTCTGTCTATCCCGTCTGCATCCCGTACATTTGCAGGCGGGTATGGACATTATACAATGGCTGCACCAGTAACCTATGCTTTTATCAAAAACGTCGCAACCATATACTCCGCCCTGAAATTCCCTCCCTGATCCATTTTATTCCCAACTGTATTTTTCTTTTTTGCAATGCTTCAATTTTTGCGTACCAATCTGGGACGCCTCGCCCTGCCTGCTTTTCCCGGAGCAGTTCCGCGAATTCTCTGAAATCCGGCCGAAACCTTGGCGAAAATCCGAACATTTCGTGTTTTTTATGGTAAAAAAATTCATTTTATAGGTGCAATTGCATCAATAGCCATGTATGATAAAAAGTGTATGCTGATTTTGACAAAGTGAGGGATCTGACATTGCCAAGCCATTCAACCGGAAAGACTGACATTGAAATCGCACAGCATGCAGTGCTAAAACCCATCAAAGACGTCGCGAAAAACTTGCAGCTTGAAGAAGATGATCTTGAGTATTACGGAAAATACAAAGCAAAAATTACATACGATAAAATCAATGCGTTAAAAACAAAAAAAGACGGAAAGCTTTTTCTCGTCACGTCCATTAATCCGACACCGGCCGGCGAAGGAAAATCGACGGTGACGATCGGCCTCGGGGATGCCCTGAAAAGGCTCGGGCACAAAACGGTGATTGCTCTAAGGGAACCTTCGCTCGGTCCGGTCATGGGACTGAAAGGGGGCGCAACCGGCGGAGGCTATGCCCAGGTCGTGCCGATGGAAGATATCAATCTTCATTTTACAGGCGATTTTCATGCGCTCACGGCTGCCAATAATGCGATTTCCGCGCTGCTTGATAACCATATCCACCAGGGGAATTTTCTGCAGATTGACCCGCGCCGCGTCGTCTGGAAACGGGCTGTTGATTTAAACGACCGGGCGCTCCGCCATGTTGTTGTCGGGCTTGGCGGACCAGGCAACGGTGTTCCGCGCGAAGACGGGTTTGACATCACAGTTGCTTCTGAACTGATGGCGGTCTTATGCCTTGCGGAAGATCTGAATGACTTAAAACAGCGGATTGCCAAAATCGTGGTTGCCTATAATTACGAAAAAAAACCTGTTACCGTCGGCGACCTCGGCGTGGAAGGGGCAATTGCACTTTTATTAAAAGATGCCCTGAAACCGAATCTTGTCCAGACGATTGAACATACGCCGGCGATCGTCCACGGCGGCCCGTTTGCCAATATCGCACACGGCTGCAACAGCGTAATGGCGACAAAGACGGCATTAAAACTGGCGGACTATGTTGTGACAGAGGCAGGATTCGGTGCGGACCTCGGCGCGGAAAAATTTCTTGATATAAAGGCAAGGACAGCCGGCCTTAAACCGGACGGCGTCGTGATTGTTGCCACGATCCGTGCTTTAAAAATGCACGGCGGTGTACGCAAAGAAGAGTTGGCGGTTGAAAATACTGCTGCGCTTCAAGCAGGCCTTTTAAATCTGCAAAAACATGTGGAAACGATTGTGGCATTCGGGCTTCCGTTTGTTGTGGCGATCAACCGGTTTGCTTCAGATACAGAAGCGGAAATTGCGGTTTTAAAAAATTGGTGCAGCGAACGGGACATCCCGGTATCGCTTACGGAAGTGTGGGAAAAAGGGAGCGCTGGAGGAATCGACCTTGCAAACAAATTGCTTGAAGCCGCAAAACAACGGAACAATTTCCGTCCGATTTATCCGCTTGAGTCAACCATTGAAGAAAAAATCGAAACGATTGTCCGGAAAGTATACGGCGGAACAGGTGTGGAATTTTCAACGAAAGCGCTCAGGCAAATGGAAGATTTTAAACGCTTCGGCTGGGGGCATCTCCCGGTTTGCATCGCTAAAACGCAGTATTCTTTGTCCGATGACCCGAAAAAAACCGGGCGCCCGGTTGATTTTGCCATCCATGTCCGCGAGCTTGTGCCGAAGCTTGGCGCCGGCTTTATTGTTGCTTTAACGGGGGACGTATTGACGATGCCCGGGCTGCCGATAGAGCCGGCTGCTTACCAGATGGATGTCGATGAAAACGGCAGGGCAATCGGACTCTTTTAATGGGGGAAAAGCGATGTTTGACCCCACTGCTTTTGAAAATATGAAGACGGTTTTTGAAGGGGCGGCTTATGACCTCGATTTAAGCGGGGAAGCAGCCATTATCGGGCGGAACGATATCGTCGATTTGGCCGGGATGTCGCGGGACTATAGGATTACGCTTACGCTTCCCGCCTGGAGGGAGGCAAGCGCAACGGTCCGGCTTTTTGCACCGTTTGCACAGCTGGCGGCGGAAATTTTGGACGGGTTTTCCGGGAATGGAGCAGGTGCTTATGCCTGGATTACTTTTTCGTGGCAAAACACGAAAAAATCTGACGCCTATAAAAGCATCATCCGCTCGCTGTGGGGTGGCCGCCATTTTGAAGAAAGGTCCGTTTATTCATCATTCTCCGGCACGTCAGAAGAAGTCATCATTGATTTTAACCGGCTGATTACGGAAGATCTGATGGATGATTTGCTGGAAATGCTCCACCATGCCGTCAAAACTTTGCACCATTTGAAATCCAGCCCGTAAAAAAGCTGCACCCTGCACCGTGCAGCTTTTTTATTCGCCAGATAAAAACATGGTAAAATAAAAAGCACGAAGAAAGGAGCGCATATGCAAGGAAATTCAATTTTAATACATATTGAACAGTTTGCCCGCACTTTCCACAGCGGGGATGCTTCCGGGCACGACTGGCACCATATTGACCGCGTCCGCCGGCTCGCATTATATATTGCGGAAAAAGAAGGAAAAGGGGACCGGTTTATCATTGAAGCGGCCGCCCTTTTGCACGATATCCCTGATGAAAAAATGCATGCCGGCAAAAAAGAAGGTGAAGAAATACTGCACCGTTTTTTGGGCGGGCTTCCGCTAGTGGAGGAGACAAAAAAACATATCGCCGAGATCGTTTTTTCCATTTCTTTTAAAGGTGGAAACGAAGCGGAACTGACAAGTTTTGAAGCGATGGCTGTCCGGGATGCCGACCGCCTTGATGCGATCGGCGCCATCGGAATTGCCCGCGCATTCGCATACGGCGGGAAAAAGGGCCAGCCGCTCTATGAACCGGCTCTTCCTGTCAGAAGCGCGATGACGGTTGTAGAATACCGGAACGGGAAAACATCGTCGATCCATCATTTCTATGAAAAACTATTGCTTCTAAAAGACAGGCTCCATACCGAAACGGCCAAAAGCCTTGCGGAGGAGCGCCACCGGTTTATGAAGCAGTTTTTACAGCATTTTTATAAAGAATGGAATGTTGGACAATGAAAATGTTATCAGTCGAAGGGCTTTCAAAATCATACGGAGATAAAGTGCTGTTTGACCATCTGTCTTTCCGTATCGGGGAGCAGGAACGGATCGGCCTTGTCGGTGTCAATGGGTCGGGAAAATCGAGCCTTTTAAAAATCATTGCCGGGCATGACGATGCAGACCTCGGGGATTTGACGCGCCCGAATGATTACACGATCGGTTATTTGCCACAGGATCCCGAGCTTCAGCCCGATTTAACGGTGCTTGAACAGGTGTATCATAGCGGATCCCCTTTGATGGCGCTTTTGCAATCGTATGAAGAGGCGCTGATTGAAATGCAAAAGGATCCGGGAAATGCTGTCTTACAGGAAAAACTGTTCCGGCTGCAAAAAGAAATGGATGCTCATAGCGCTTGGGAAGCGGGCGCCAATGCGCAAGCGATCCTTTCGAAACTCGGTATCCGCGATTTTGAAAAGAAAATTTCGAGCTTATCAGGCGGTCAGAAAAAGCGGGCAGCCCTTGCCCAGGTGCTGATTGAAACGCCTGATCTGCTCATTTTGGACGAACCAACCAACCATCTCGATTATCCGGCGGTGAAGTGGCTGGAAGAGTTTATCGCGAAATACCCCTATTCCGTTTTATTTGTGACGCACGACCGGTATTTCCTGGATCGGACGGCAAACCGGATTTTCGAGCTCGACCGTGGGAAACTTTACAGCTATAGAGGAAATTATCAGGATTTTATTGAAGCTAAAGCGCGGCGGGAAGAAGAAATGCAGCTGCAGGAAGAAAAGCTGAAAAACTTATACCGTCGTGAACTCGCCTGGATAAGGCGCGGGGCAAAAGCGCGCTCGACTAAACAAAAAGCGAGGATCCAGCGCTTTGAAGAACTTGAATCGAACCTTGGTAAAGTTCCACAGCAAAATGAAGTGGATATGGCGCTTGCCGGAAGCCGGCTAGGCAAGCAGGTTTTTGAACTGAAGCATGCTTATAAAGCGTTCGAAAATGAGGCGATTCTTAAAGATTTCAATCTGCTTGTCAAACCGGGCGACCGGATCGGGATCACAGGGAAAAACGGAAGCGGAAAATCGACGCTGATGAATATTTTGGCAGGGGTGGTTCCGCTTGACAGCGGGGAACTCGTAACCGGGCAAACCGTAAAAATTGCATATTACCGGCAGGAAACGTCTGATATGGATGAAAACAAGCGGATGATTGAGTATATCCGCGAAGCCGGTGACGCGGTAACGACAAAAGACGGGGAAACGATTTCCGCTGCGCAGATGCTTGAAAAATTCCTTTTCGGCATGCACACGCACGGCACTCCGATCCGGAAGCTTTCAGGCGGCGAGAAACGCAGGCTGTATTTGCTGAAATTGTTGATGACACACCCCAATGTGCTGCTTTTGGACGAACCGACAAATGATCTGGATACCGAGACGCTGACCGTTCTTGAGGACTATTTTGAGCAGTTTCCGGGCGTTGTCATTTCCGTTTCGCATGACCGCTATTTTTTGGATAAAACGGCAGAGCAGCTGCTCATTTTTGAAAGAAGCGGAAAAATCAGCCGGTTTTTCGGTTCTTACAGCGATTACCTTGAAAGTACACTTGACGTGCAAAAACCGGAAGCAAAGCTGAAAGAGCATCCCGGCCCGCAGCCGAAAAAGGAAACAAAACGAAAAAAACTTTCGTACAAAGAACAGCGGGAATGGGAAGAACTTGACGGGAAGATTGAAGCGTGCGAGCAAAAAATTGCTGCTTTAAACGCAGAACTTGAAAAAGCGGGGTCGGACTTTGTGAAAGCGCAGGAAATGATGAAGGCGCTTGAAGCTGAAAATGAAAAGCTGGAATATTTGATTGAACGCTGGAGCTACCTGTCAGAGCTGCAGGATGGAAACATCTAATTCGTGTATCCACCGTAAATATGGTAAAATGCTAGTAGATTGATTGGGAAAGGCGGTGTGGACATGAAAATTAAAGCGATCGAACCGACGCCGAGCCCGAATACGATGAAAGTCATTTTGACTGAGGAGCTCCCAGACGGCTCCCGCAACAATTATAAAAAAGGGCAGGAAGAAGGCGTGCCCCCGTTGATCCGCGAAATTTTAAATATTGACGGCGTCAAGGGCGTTTACCATGTCGCCGATTTTCTTGCGGTGGAGCGGAACGGGAAAACTGACTGGCAGGATATACTGCCGAAAGTGCGCGAAGTTTTCGGAGAAACGGAGGGGGAAAGCGGAAGCGGTGCGCTTGTTAATGAACATTACGGCGAAATCCAGGTAGTCGTGCAAATGTTTAAGGGCATTCCCATCCAAGTGAAATGTACCGACGGCGAACAGGAAAAACGTTTCGGGCTCCCGGCTTATTTTGCCGAGGCGCTCGCAGCTGCACAGCTTGAAGGCGAAAATTATGTCTTCCTGCGGAAATGGAAAGATTTTGGCATACGTTACGGAGATCTTGACGAGATCGGCCGTGATGTCACGGAAGAAATCATTGCCGCTTACCCGAAAGAAAAGCTTGACAGGCTTGTCAATGAGGCGAAGCATCAGGCGCCGCAGCCCGGGGCCAAAAAACGGCTGAAATTGACATCCGATATGCTTGAAACGGATGACTGGAGGGAGAGATACCGGCTGCTTGAAGAAATGGAAGATCCGGAACTTTCTGATCTCCCGGTGCTTAAAAAAGCTCTTTCGGATGAAAAACCATCGATCAGAAGGCTAGCCGTCGTTTATTTGGGCATGGTGAAAGACAAAAAAGTGCTGCCGCTATTGTACCGAGGCCTGCACGATGCAAATGCAAGCGTTCGGCGGACTGCGGGGGATGCCTTAAGCGACCTCGGCTTTAAAGAAGCGTGCGATGAGATGGCAAAAGCGTTAAAAGACAGCAGCAAAATCGTCCGCTGGCGTGCCGCGATGTTTTTGTATGAAGAAGGCGATGAAACGGTCCTGCCTGCTTTAAGAGAAGCCGAGAATGACCCTGAATTTGAGGTCAGGCTCCAGGTCAAAATGGCGATCGAAAGGATTACAAAAGGTGAGAAAGCAAAAGGTTCGGTCTGGAAGCAAATGACGGAAGCAAGGCAGTCCCAATCTTAAAGATAAAGGAGGAAAATGAAAGATGTCGATGGCATATGAAGAATACATGAAGGCGTTGATCGCGCCGATGAGGGAAGAACTGACAAGCAACGGTTTTACAGAACTGCGCACCTTGGAAGAAGTGGAAACATATATGGAAAAGGCAGAGGGCACGACTTTGGTTGTCGTGAACTCCGTTTGCGGTTGTGCAGCCGGCCTGGCGCGCCCGGCAATTGTGGAAGCAATCCGGACATCCGAAAAGAAACCGGCCCATTTGGTGACCGTTTTTGCAGGGCAGGATAAAGAAGCAACGGCAAAAATGCGCGAATATTTTACCGGTATTGAGCCTTCTTCCCCGTCTGTTGCGCTCCTTCAAGGGAAAGAAGTCGTCCATTTTATCCCGAGAAGCGATATCGAAGGGCATGAAGTGGAAGAAATCATTGAAAATCTGCATACGGCTTTCAGGCAGTACTGCTGAAAAAAAGCAGGCCTCTTTCTGTGCGGCATCCCCGGCATGCGCAAAGGGGTCTGCTTTTTTCTGCACCTGCTTAATGCAAGTGCCAATTAAATATTATATAATAAATTCATATCGGAATCTTAAGGCTGAGGGAGGGGAAAATGATGAAAAAGTGGCTGAAAAAATCGGCTGTGGTCCTTGTTTCTGTTTTAACATTTGGTTTGGTGCCTCCTTCCCATGCCATTTGGAACTATTTATACAAGGCCGACAATAATATTGAGCAGGGAAGCACGGAAACAGCCGCCAATCTATCAAGTCGCTCGAATGCTGTTACGGAACGGAAACTTACCGATGAAGAATATAGCAGCCAGTTGGTCAGCGAATTTTTAGATGAAGCGGAAGAGCAGGCTTACCGGAAATTCGGGGCGAAAATCAGGCCGGTGATTGAAGATGAATTTTGTGCAGTGATATTGCCGAATATTGAAACGGCGATTGCAGAAACTGTACGCAATTATCCCCAGGAAAAACTGCCTCTTTTAGCGGTTTCGGACCAGCCGAGCGCCGGCACCGGTGAAAAAATTTTCCATATATACAATACAGAAACAAAAGAAGATGTGATTCGCTTCCACGTACGGCGCGAACATCCGCCCGGTGACGGATACTATTTCAACTTCCACTACCATGTCGCCTTCGACAATTTCCAAACGCACCGCCATCTTGGCACGATTTATTGGGATAAAAACATGCCGCCGCAATGGATGAAAGTATAATATTTGAATGTTTAAAAAGGGTGGAATCAAATTATGAAGCAATATTTGGATCTTTGCCGGAATGTACTTGAAAACGGCGTGAAGAAAGAAGACCGCACCGGTACCGGGACGATCAGCATTTTCGGTTACCAGATGCGATTTAATCTGCAGGATGGTTTTCCGCTTTTGACGACAAAAAAGCTGCACTTGAAATCCATCATTTATGAACTTCTCTGGATGCTGAAAGGGGACACGAACGTAAAATATTTGCAGGAAAACGGTGTCCGCATTTGGAATGAATGGGCGGATGAAAACGGCGATTTGGGCCCTGTTTACGGGGAGCAGTGGCGGTCGTGGAAAACACGCGACGGGAGGACGATAGACCAGATTGCCCAAGTAATTGACCAGATCAAACACAACCCAAATTCGAGGCGGTTAATTGTCAATGCATGGAATGTCGGGGAAATCGATGAGATGGCGCTTCCGCCATGCCATTGTTTATTCCAGTTTTATGTTTCAAACGGCAAACTGTCCTGCCAGCTTTACCAGCGTTCTGCCGATATTTTTCTCGGCGTGCCTTTTAACATTGCTTCTTATGCGCTGCTGACAATGATGATCGCGCAGGTTTGCGGGGTTAAACCCGGGGAGTTTGTGCATACGCTCGGCGATGCCCATATTTACTTGAATCATATCGAGCAGGTAAAACTGCAGCTGACGCGCAAGCCGCGGAAGCTGCCGAAAATGGTGTTGAATCCTGAAGTGAAAGATATTTTTGATTTCAAATATGAAGATTTTACGTTAAAAGATTATCGTCCGCATCCGCATATTCCGGGAGTGGTGAGCGTATGATCTCGTTTTTATGGGCGGAAGATGAGAAAGGCGTAATTGGGAAAAACAACCGCCTGCCGTGGCATCTTCCTGAAGACCTCAAGTATTTTAAAAAACTGACGATGGGGCACCCTGTTGTCATGGGAAGAAGGACATTTGAATCTATCGGCAGGCCGCTTCCCGGGAGGACGAATATCATCATGACGAGGGATCCGGATTTTAAAGCGGAAGGATGCGTTGTTGTTTCAGGAAAGGCAGGCCTCTTGAAATGGGCAGATACGCACAACAGTGAAATTTTTGTGACGGGCGGCGCCGAAATTTTTGCACTTCTGCTGGAAGAGGCCGGCAAGCTGTACCGCACAAAAATATATGCGGATATAGAAGGTGATACATATTTTCCGCCCATGAACTGGGACGAATGGGAAATGGTTTCCTGCACAAAAGGGGTAAAAGATGAAAACAACCCGTACGACTACGAATTCCAAGTGTTTGTACGCAAACCTTAAAAACCATGGAGGCTGGCTCCATGGTTTTTTCACTGCGGAAATACTAAACGTAAAATAAAATACAGAAATACATAAATGCGCTGCCGGCGATGACGAACAAATGCCAAACCGCATGGGAATAAGGAAGGTTTTTCCAAGTGTAAAACACGGCTCCGACAGAGTAGCAGATGCCGCCCGTGAGCAGGAGCCAGAATCCTGTAGCGGACAAGCCGGTGTACAGAGGCTTAATGGCGATGATGACAAACCAGCCCATCATCAAGTAAAGAATCGTGGATAAAAGTTTAAAGCGGTGGATGAGAAAACATTTGCCGGCAATGCCGATCACAGCCATGCTCCACACGATGGAAAACAAGATCCAGCCCAAAGTTCCGTGCAGGGTAATCAGCACGATTGGGGTGTATGTGCCCGCAATAAGCAGGAATATGGCGGAATGATCCAAAATCGCCAAAAATGTTTTGATTTTTGTCCAATAAAAGCTGTGGAGTAAAGTCGAAAACAAGTAAAGGAGCAGCATGGAAATGCCGAAAACAAGGAAACTTGCCATATAAAGCGGGCTGTTTTTCTGCGCGGCAAACATAATCAGCATGACCATTGCCGGAATGCTGAGCAAAAATCCGATGCCGTGCGTAATCGCATTGGCGAGTTCCTGTTTCCAACTGTGTGAGTATGTTGAAGTTGCCAAAATAAATATCCCACCTTCAAGTGCGTACTTCTTCTTATTATAGTGCCAGGGTAAAAGATGTGCAATGGAAACGGTGATGGCCCCTTTTCAGGAAAAACCGGCTGCAAAATTTGAGCACAAATCAACACCCGGTGCATTTTTTTCATGATATAATGGAAGCATTGCGAAAACAGAAGTCTAATAAAAGTGGTGTCAAAAGTGAAAAAATGGTTCATTCCTCTTATTGCCGCTGTGTCCCTCGCTATGTCGGGATGTTCAATCGGCATTCATAACCTTTTATTCAAACCGGCAAGTGGTGAAAAAAAGGTGGTGCCGGTTCCCGTACGCATTGTTTCGATCGGCGATTCCTTGACAGAGGGAGTTGGGGACAGCAAAGGGCGCGGCGGTTACACGTATTATTTGAAAAATGAGCTCGATGGCCTGAAAGGGGTAAAAAAAACCACCATTACAAACTACGGCGTAAAAGGGAACCGGACAGACCAGCTGCTGGCCCGGCTTCAGGATAAAAATATCCAAAAGTCCATCCGGGAATCCGATGCTGTTATTATAACCATTGGCGGAAATGATATTATGAAAGTTTTCCGCGAAAACATCCCCAACTTGAATAAACAGGCATTCCAGATTGCGATCCCCGGATATGAGCAGCGTTTGAATGAAATTTTCCGGCAGATCCGCAAAATCAACCCGAACGTAAAAATTGCGCTTGTCGGCATTTATAATCCTTTTTCCAAATGGTTTTCGGATATTAAAGAAGTTGATGATATTTTAGCGGATTGGAATGCGGCAAGCAAAAAGGTGGCAGGAAAATATAAAAACACGATATTTATTCCGGTTTCGGATATTTTTGACCGCAAGGAAGAGGATCTTCTTTACGACGACCATTTCCATCCGAATGATCAAGGTTATAAACTGATGTCCAAAAGGATTTACCATTATTTGCTGAAAGGCAATTTTTTGGGCATACCAAAATAAGAACCTGCTGTAAAACAGTACAGGATTAAAGGATTGATATGGAATGAAAAAAAATCCATGGAAAACCGCCTTTTTTGCGCTGGCTGCCGCGGTGGCGGCAATAGCCGTTTTGCTGGCATTTTTCCTTTTTGTGCCGGACGGACATGTGCCGAAACAGCCAAGGCCCGGCAAAACAGTCGACTTCCATGTAGAAACGGATAAAGCTGACTTAACGGCGCTGGTCAACCGTTTTTTGCAGGAAAAAAAGATGAAAGAAAAAGTGTTTCTGGATAATGAAGTTGTTTTTTACGGAACGGTCAGCGTGTTTTCCGAAAAACTGGGATATACGATGACTTTTGAGCCGGAAGCTTTAAAAAACGGGGATTTGGTTTTAAAACAGAAATCCGTATCCCTCGGTTCCATTCATCTGCCGGTATCATATATTTTAAAATTTGTGAAAACAACGTACAAACTGCCGGAATGGGTGATTATCAAGCCAAGTGAAAAATTGGTATATATCCAATTGCAAAAGATGGAATTGGAGAATGATGCCCGGATCAAAGCCGACAAATTTGATTTAAAGAACAACGATATATCGTTTACGCTTAGTTTTCCAAAATAACAGCCAAAGGCCGGCTTGCAAAAAATGCACAGCCGGCCATTTAC